>JANXLV010000178.1 GCA_025355005.1 Myxococcales bacterium
CCAAAGAGGAGGACGTTGTTCTCGTCGCCTGGTCGGAGCAACGACTGGCTCGTCACCATCGAGCGGAGTGGAAGAGAGCCACCTTCACCATCGGCGTGCACATGGCGCCGTTGTTCGACATGGCAAAGCTCAAGAAGCGCGACCTGACCGCCTTCGTGGATGCCAAGGGTCTGCACATTCGTTGGACTACGGGAGGGCTCAACCTCCGCTCGCGGACCGATGCCGGTGCAGATCGGATTGTCATGAGCTTGCCGACACGAGCGGCAGTCCTGGCGGCGTGATCCGAAGGATGTCGCGGAGCGCGAGGGGAGGTACCCAGCGAGCAACAAGCAAAGTCGGAACGGTGTGGGGGCGCACTGCCAAAGGTGCGTCCCCCACCGAAGAAAGGTCGTCATGAGCATCAAGGTCCCCGTCTACAAGATCAAGCTGGCGCGAGAGCACACTGCGACCTACCCCTCCGGGATCGGTGAGGAGCAAAAGGCAACGGCAGCCTTCTTCCATGGGCTGATCGGCATGGCGGATAGGGAACACGTCGCGGCTCTCTTCCTCGACATCCACGGGCGACCCACCGGCGCCAGCATCATCGCAGTCGGCAGTCAGACCCAGGTCTCATGCAACGTTCGCGAATTCTTCAAGGCGGCGATTTTGGCAAGCGCGGAGAGCGTCGTCTGCGCCCACAACCATCCCGCTGACATTCCTTTTCCGAGCGCCGCCGACTTGCGCATGACCCGCCGACTGATCTCCGCCAGCCGAATCATCGGCATCCACATGAAGGACCACCTGATCGTCTCGCCCAGCGGCGCCTTCGTCTCCATCAACGTCCATGGGCTTCTCGGCTCGAAAGACGAGGCAGCATGAAGGGCACCAAGATCTCGCTCTACAAGGTCAAGCTGGTACGAGATCGAGTCGTCACCTTTCCGGGAGCTGTCTTTGAGGACACCCGCACGGCAGCCGCCTTCTTTCATCGGCTGATCGGTTCGGCAGATCGAGAGCACATCGCCGTCTTGTTCCTCGATGAACACGGCGTGCCAAGAGGAGCCAGCATCGTGGGCATCGGCACGGTGGCTTCCGTCAAGGTGCATGCCCGAGAGATCTTCAAGGCAGCCATTCTCGCCTCGGCGGACTCGATCATCATCGCGCACAACCATGTCGGCGCTCCCTTTCCGAGCCCGGAAGACCTTCGAGCAACGCGCTCTCTCGTCCTCGCCAGCAAGCAGCTCGGGATCCGCATCCGGGATCATCTCATCGTCGCGCCGAGCGGCGCCTTCGTCTCGATGCACGGGCTCGGCATGCTCGAAGAGGACGAAAAGACGGGCTCGAATTCTATAAATTGACCGGGTATTGCGCCCAATTTACGAAAATTTAGGTTCCCCGCATGAGTGACGAGACCCACCTTAGAGACCCCAGCATGCTGCCGACGCAGTGCTTCGTTCGTTGATGACGACCGAGCAAGCGGCTGTGTACCTCGGCATGACACCGGGCGCTCTGAGGAAGGCAAAGCACGATGGTCGCTGCTTGCCCGTTGGGACTCGTTACGGAACGAGGAGGCTCACCTGGGCGAAGGCAGATCTTGACCGCTACATGATGGGGCAACCCCCGCGTGCTACCGTCACGTCGGGACGTTCGAGTGCACCTCCAACAACCGGAGGACTGCATGAAAACAGAGACGAAGACGAAAGAGACGACGTGGATCAAGAGATGGAAAAACTGGGTCAAGCCCACGAAACTCCCCGGAGTTTGGGAAAGGAAGGAGGGCGGTTATCTAGTCAGGAAGCGAGTGGTCGAGAAGGCGACAGGGAAGATGCACGAGGTGAAGAAGGTGCTCCCGAATGCCGACTCGGCGACCGCGTACAAGTGGCTCCAGGACGCGGCAGAACGCGCAAGGCAAGGGACCATCGCAGTCCCGAAACCGAAGATGCGCTTCTCCGCCTACGCCGTTTCACTGCTCGAACGTAAGGTCGCGCAACGTGAGATCCGAAGTGCGAAGAGCCGCCAGAACTGGGGACCCGTCCTGAAGTTCTTGATCGATGGCGTTCACGAAGAAGGGAAGGTGTCCGTGCGTGCTCTCGGCGAATTCTTCATCGACCAGCTCCACGCGCATCACCTTGAGGGGTGGCGCGAGGACGTGGCGAAGAGGATCACGGCGGGCGAGATGTCTCCCCACACGGCGAATACGCGCATGACGGTTCTGAAGATCATCATGAAGGCAGCGAAGCGCGAATTTCGTCTTCCTCGGTTGGCAACCGAGGACTTGCGAAGGTTCGATACATCCGAGCACGACACCTTTACCGAGGAGGAGCCGAACAGCCTCACCCTGGACGAGGTGCCGGTCTTTCTTGCACGTCTTCGTGAGCTGTATCCGCAGCACTACGCGATGACATACGTGGGGATCGCGCTCGGTCTACGCCCCTCGTCACTCCGTCCAATGCGAAGGTCTGGAGCAACGCCCGACGTTCTTTGGGAGGAGAACGTCCTTCTCGTACGCCGTTCCCAAACGGTGGGCGAGGAGGTGATGAACACGACGAAGACGAAGAAGAAGCAACGAACGCACGTTCCACCCGAGCTGATCGACGTGCTCCGCTGGCACATCGAAACGCAACTCACCACGTCGGAGATGCAGGAGAGCGATCTTCTCTTCCCCTCGATCATCGGCGGCTATCGTGCGCCCACGGTCCTGAACAAGCCCTTCGCAGAAGTCTCAACCGAGATCGGTCTCGGGAAGAAATTCACGCAGAAGGGGATGCGCCGCACGTTCCAAGATCTCGCCCGAGGCGCCGGGCTACGCGAGGAGGTGCAGAAGAAGATCTGCGGGCACATCACGGACGAGATGAAGGATCGCTACTCGACGGTGGGGCAAGGTGAGCAGCGCGAGGGCATCGGCAAAGTGGTCGCGCTGATGACGAACCGACCGGGCAACGACCAGAGTGGTGCTCCGACTGGTGCTCCGACCCCGGAGAGTGGTGCTCCGGAGAGGAGAGCAGGCTGAAGGAGCCTTGTTTTGTGGCACGCCCGGTAAGATTCGAACTTACGACATCCGGCTTCGAAGGCCGATGCTCTATCCAGCTGAGCTACGGGCGCAGAGCAGACTACGAATAGCCGACGTGGCCCGTTCGCGAAAGGGGGTACGTCGTCAGATCGCGCCGCGCAGTGAGTCCGCGCGTAGCCGCCACACCACGCCCATGGCCTCGACGAAGATGCGCCGGCTCATCTTCGACTTGCCCTCCGTGCGATCGACGAACACGATCGGCACTTCCGTGACCTTCATGCCGCGCTTCACCGCGCGGTACGTCATCTCGATCTGGAAGGAGTACCCGTTCGACTTCACGGTCCCGAGGTCGATCGTCTCCAGCGCGCGGCGCGTGAACGCCTTGTAACCGCTGGTCAGATCCTTCACGGGCAGCCCGAGGATGGTTCGCGAGTACAGCGACCCGCCCTTGGAGATCACGTGGCGGTGCATGCCCCACCCCTCCACGCCGCCGCCCGGGATGTTGCGCGACCCGATCACCACGTCCGCGCCATCATCGAGCGCGCGCACGAAATCCGGCAGGTATCGCACGTCGTGGGACAGATCTGCGTCCATCTCGAAGAAGCGGTCGTAGTCCTCGCCGAGGCCCTTCTCGAAGGCCTGCGTGTAGGCCGTGCCCAGGCCGAGCTTGCCGGGCCGGTGCATCACGCGCACGTTCGGATCCTTCGCCGCGATATCGTCCGCGATCTTGCCGGTGCCGTCGGGCGAGTTGTCGTCCACGACCAGGATGTGCGCCTCGGGGAATGCGCCACGCACTGCAGAAATGAACCTCGGCAGGTTCGTTTTCTCGTTGTAGGTGGGCGTGACGATCAGCGTCTTCGCGGACATGCGCCGCTTTCTATCACGGAGATCGCTCGTGGCATTAGCGCGACGCGTTGCTAATCGCAAACGTCGGTCGTTTCCAGGTTCTGAGGCGCACCGAACAGCGATAATCTCTGGGTGTGGCCCTCAAATCCGAGCGTCCGCCTCCGCCGGCAGGCCCGCCGAGCGGCATGGTGCTTCCGCAGTCGCGGAAGTCGTCGGGTGGCGTCAATTTCGCAGAGCGTGTCCGCGAGCTCGAAGGAGAGCTCACCCGCGAACGAAGGACCAGCGCCGCGCTCCGCGAAGTAGGCATCGCCCTAGGCGAGTCCATCGACCTCGACAAGCTGCTGTCGCTCATCCTGCAGAAGGTCACCGACCTGCTCGAGGCCGAGCGCGCCACGCTCTACCTCGTCGAAGAGCACAACAAGAAGGAGCTCGTCGCGCGCGTCATCCAGGGCGACGAGGTCCGCTCCATTCGCTTGCCGATCGGCGAAGGCATCGCCGGGACCGTCGCGCAGAGCGGCCGCGCGCTGCTCGTGCCCGACGCCTACAAGGATCCGCGCTTCGATCCCACGTGGGACAAGGCCTCCGGCTACCGGACGCGCTCCATCCTCGCGGTGCCACTGAAGAACCACCTGGGCAACACCATGGGCGTCCTCCAGGTGCTCAACAAGCGCGTGGGTGAGTTCACCGACACGGACAGCATGATCCTGACGGCGCTCGCCACGCAGGCGGCCGTCTCCATCGACAACGTCCGCCTCTTCTCGTCCGTCACGCACAAGAACATGCAGCTCCTGGAGACGAAGGAGCAGCTCGAGCATCGCGTTCGCGACCTCAAGCTCCTGTTCGACCTCGAAAGCGCGATGGGCCGCGCCAGCTCCCTGGACGAGCTCTTCCTCTCCGTCCTGCGCGAGGCCATGCGCGTCTGCGGCGCCAAGGCCGGAGCGTTCGCTCTGCAGGACGGACGCGACGGCCGGCGCGGCAAGCTCACCGTACACGTCATGGAAGGGCCGAAAAAAGCGCTGCGGCGTGAGGTCCTCGCGGACAGCCTGCCCCTCGTCGATCACGCCATGATCGAAAACGACGTCGCGCTCATCAACGACGACCGCCGCGACGCGCCGGGCGCGAAGCTCATCTCCAATGCATTGGGTGTAGACTGCACGAATGCGATCGCCGTCCCGCTAGAGGGGGAGGAGGAGAACGCCATGGGCGCGCTCATCCTGATGAACAAGAAGAACGCCGTCGGCTTCGGCGACGAGGACCAGGCGCTTCTCGTGCTGGTGGCGGCGAACGCGAGCACATCCATTCGCTTGCAGCTCGCGCGCGAATCACGCGAGCGCGAGGAGCGCCTCACGACGATCGGGCGGCTGCTCTCTGGCGTCGTGCACGACCTGCGCACGCCGCTCTCGGTGATCAGCGGCTACGTGCAGCTCATGTCGCATACGGATGATCGCGGCGCGCGCGAAGAGTACGCGGAGCTCGCGCACAAGCAGTTCGAGCACATCATGGCCATGCAGCGCGACGTGCTGGAGTTCGCGCGCGGCGAGCGCACGCTGCTGGTGCGCAAGGTCTACCTGGTGAAGTTCGCGGAAGAGCTGCAGTCGGAGCTCGGCACGGAGCTCGCGCGCCGCGGTGTCGAGCTCGTCATCGACGTGAAGGACAGGGGCACCGCCCGCTTCGACGAGCAGAAGATCCGCCGCGTCGTCCACAACCTCGCGCGAAACGCTATGGAGGCCATGACTGATCGCAGTGATCGCAGTGATCGGAGTGACCGCAACGAGAAGGCTCGCGGTGGCGTCTTCACGATCACCATCGGCAAGGATCGCGAGGGCTCCGTCGTCCTCACGTTCTCGGATACCGGCCCCGGCATCCCGAAGGACATCGAGCACCGCCTCTTCCAGTCCTTCGTCACCAGCGGAAAACAAGGCGGAACGGGCCTCGGCCTCGCCATCGTGCGTCGCGTCGCAGAGGAGCACGGCGGCACCGTGAGCGTGAGCTCCTCCGCAAAGGGAGCGACCTTCAAGGTGAAGCTCCCGCAGCCGCAGGATCCCTGAGCATGCGCCAGCGGGGTGGCGTAGGTACGCTCGCGTTGCTCTGCACAGCGCTCGGCGTTCAACTCGCCGCCCCAACGCCCGTGGCTCGCGCCAACTCCGATCTGCCCCCATGGACGGATGCGGACGACCTCCCGTTCCCCACGTGGGTGCGCTCCGTGTCGCCGAAGCGTGTCGAGGTGCCCATCTACGCCGCGCCTGGCGCCGTCAACGATCGACGTGGGACGCCCATGCTCGAGGCGAAGCTCCCCATCTTCGCGGCGTCGCGCGCGGGCGGCTGCACGGGTCGCTGGTACATGGTCGGCCCGATGGCGTGGGCGTGCAGCGACCAGCTGAACCTGCTCGCGGACCCACCGTCTTCTCCGGAGCCGCCGAAGAACCAGGACGGGCTGCCGTTCCGCTACTACTTCGTCGGCAAGAACGGCGCGTCCGGCTTCCTCAACCTGGGCCGCGCGCAGGACGATCCGCCGGACCAGGAGCTCTTGCCCGGCTGGGCCGTGGGCGCATCCGAGGAGCGCGACGCGCACAGCGAGCACTGGGTGCTGACGAACCACGGAAAATGGATCGCCTCGCGCGAGCTCGGTCCCGCGCATCCGTTCGCGTTCGAGGGCGTGACGCTCGAAGGCGCGGTGGATGTGGGCTGGGTCTCGGTCGATCGCGCGAATGTGTATTCTGCAAGTAAAAATGGAAAGGTCGCGGGCACGCGCGTGCTGCGCGAGGTCGTGCACACGTTCGAGCAGGCAGGGGAGGGCACGGCCGCGATGGTGCGCGTCACGCCGGACGCGGAATCGCCTGGCTGGATGCGCGCGCGTGATCTCATTCGCCCCACCGCGTCTCCACCACCCGACGAGGCCGGCGGCAGCGCGCTCCGCGACAAGTGGATCGACGTGGACACGCAGACGCAGACGCTCGTCGCGTACGAGGGCACGCGGCCGGTCTTCGCAACGCTCGTCTCCACGGGCAAGGGCGCGCGCGGGACCCCCACGGCCACGCGTCTAGGCACCCATCGCATCTGGGTGAAGCTCGTCTCCACCAACATGGGCAACCTGGAGAACGAGGACGCGGACGAGCACTATTCGATCGAGGACGTGCCCTGGGTGCAGTTCTTCGACAAGGCGATCGCCCTGCACGGCGCGTTCTGGCACCGCGACTTCGGGCACGTCCACAGCCACGGCTGCGTGAACCTGGCCCCGCGCGACGCGGCATGGCTCTTCCACTTCACGGGACCGCACCTTCCTCGGGGTTGGATCGCTGCGTTGCCGACGGACCTGGAGCCAGGGACCTGGGTTCGCGTGCGCTGAGCAGCCTGAAAAGGCAAAAAGCGCCCTGGAAAGCAAAGGGGGGTTGAGGTTTTCGAGGCGAAACGGTAAGGCACTGCACTTGGCCGCCCGTCCGGGCGCACACCTTGGAGTTGGTCTCGACATGGTCACCTGGAACACCCGCACCGTCCTCGTCAGCGCTGTCACTCTGGTGCTCACGACGGGCATCGTCGTCTCGGGCTGCAGCGATGATTCGACCAATGCGAGCCCCGCGGAGGCGGGCACCACGTGCCCCGCGACCTTCGACGAGGCCAACGGCCGTTTTTGCAACACGGAAGGCCTTCGCTGCACCTTCCAGTACTATTGCACGGGGAATCTCTACCAGATCGCCAACTGCAACTGCACCAGCGGCAAGTTCGCTTGCTTCGACCAGAGCGCTCCTGCGACGCCCATCGCCGCAAACGCCGCGCCGGCCTGCGTGAACGCGAACAACACCAAGGACGAGCCCTGCCCGGCGTCGTTCGACGTCGCGGATGGCGTCACCTGCCACGTGTCCGGCAAGACCTGCCAGTACGCGGGCAAAGTGTGTGACGGCTTTCAGCTCAACGACCATTGCCAGTGCGTTGCCGGTGGCAACGGCAGCGGCAGCGCCGATGCAGGCCTCGCGTACAAGTGCGAGAAGAACCTCTGCTCCGCCGAGGGCGGCGGCGGTGGTACGGACTCCGGCACCATCCAGGACGCGTCCACTGACGGCGGCTGAGGCCACCGCAGGTTCTATCGGAGCGCGCGACAACACGGGAGCGCCCGCATGATCTCTGTCGTCTCCGCGGTCCGCGATCTGGCGCGCCTTCGTGAGATCACGAGCGTCCTCGTGCGCCATGGATTCGGCGAGCTCGTCGCGCGCGCGGGGCTCGGCCGGACGAAGAAGAAGAACGCGGACGGGCAGACACTGCCCCCGCCTCCGGACGCACAGAATACACCTGAAATCTCGGGTGAAGAGCTCGCGCGAGGCGAGGAAGAGAAGGCGAAGATCAGCCGCGGCGAGCGCGTGCGGTTCGTCATCCAGGACCTCGGGCCGTCATTCATCAAGCTCGGACAGATCGCGAGCACGCGCGCCGACCTGGTGCCGGAAGACATCCTGAAGGAGCTCAGGAAGCTCCAGGACGACGTCCCGCCCATTCCATACGAGGACGTGAAGAAGGTCGTAGAGGGCAGCCTCGGGGCGCCCATAGGCTCCTTGTACAAGCGCTTCGAGGAGCAGCCGCTCGCGACGGCCTCCATCGGGCAGGTGCACCGCGCCACGCTTGCGACGCCGGACGGCGACCACGAGGTCGTCGTGAAGGTGCAGCGCCCCGGCGTAGCCGAGACGGTCGCGCGCGACGTCGAGCTCCTTCACATCCTCGCGGCGGCCGCGGAGCGCGCCATCCCGGAGGCGAAGTTCTACTCGCCGGTTGGGTTGGTCGCCCAGTTCGACCGCTCGATCATGAGCGAGCTCAACTACCAGGTAGAGGCGGAGAACGCGGAGCGCTTCGCCAAGAACTTCGACGGCGACACCCGCGTCCGGTTCCCGCGCGTCTACAAGGAGGTCTCCTCGAAGCACGTCCTGACGATGGAGTTCTTCGACGGGAGGAAGGTCGACAAGGCCCTCGCGAACGGATACTCCGGGCCGACGATCGCGAAGACCTCGGTGGGCGTGGTCATCAAGATGATCTTCGAGGACGGCTTTTTTCATGCCGATCCGCACCCCGGCAACATCATCATCCTCGGAACGCCCGAGGCGCCCGTGTTCGGTCTCATCGACCTTGGCATGATCGGCCGGCTCTCGCCCGAGCTACGCGAAGGCATCACGGATCTCATGCTCGCGGCCGCGCGCAAGGACAGCTACGCAGTGGCCGACGCGCTCTATCGAGTCGGCAAGCCCACGCGCAAGGTCGACATGAAGGAGTACCGCGCGGAGGTCTCGGCGCTCGCGGAGAAGTATCTCGGCAAGCCGCTGAAGGAGCTCGACATCGGCGGGCTCCTGCGCGACCTGGTGCAGGGCGCCGTGAAATACGGCATCGAGATCCCGAGCGACTTCATGATGGCGGGCAAGGCGCTCATGACGCTGGACGGGATCGGTAAGCAGCTCGATCCCGACCTGGATCTCTTCGGCGAGGCCACGCCGTACTTCACCGCGCTTCTCCGCAAGCGCTACTCACCTCAGCGCATCGGCAACGAGCTCATTCGCGGCGTCGAGCAGCTCTCGCGTGTGAGCCACGATCTGCCAGCCCACCTCACAGAGGTGCTCGATGATCTGCGCCTCGGACGGCTCTCCGTGAAGGCACACGATCCCCAGATGTCAGTCACGGCGGACCGGCTCGGTCGCCGCATCTTCTCGGGCCTCGTGATCGCCGCGCTGGTGGGCGCAGGAGCCCTGCTGGTGCGCTCGGACGACCACCCGAATTTCGGCATCGCCCTCCTCACCGCAGCAACCCTGGGCTGGCTCGTGCACGTCCTCTCCGACCTCCGACGCGGCCGCGTTCAGTAGTCACAGGGCAGGATCGCTTCGCGCGCGCGCGGCAAATGAAAAACGGGAGCCCTTGTGAGCTCCCGTTTCTGCGCGCGCGCGCCCCCCCCGTTTCCAGGGGCCAGGGGACGAGGGACGAGCTGCGTCCGGTTCAGCCGCGGTCAGCCGCCTGCGATGCCGCGGAGGAAGAAGGCGATGACGAACGCGAGCAGGACCAGCGACTCGATGAGGGCGAGGCCGAGGATCATCGGGGTCTGGATGCGCGCTGCGGCGCCGGGGTTGCGCGAGATGCCTTCGAGCGCAGCAGCGGCCGCGCGGCCCTGGCCAAGCGCGCCACCGAGAACGCCAACGCCGATCGCGAGGCCCGCGCCCATGGCGGCCCACGCCTTCACATCAGCGGGAGCGCTGGTGCCGTCGGCGGCGAACGCGAGGACGGGGGTGAGGAGGACGATCGCTGCGGCGAGCACTGCGGTCATCGCGGGGCCAAGCTTCTTCAAGGTCGACATCTGAGTAGCTCCTTCAGGGGATCTGTAGCGGCTGGCAGGCTTGATTCGAAGCTGCGCGGCGCGTCTTAGTAAGTTTTTCGAGAGGTGTATAGGGCGTAATTGGGGAGCGTAATTTGGGAGCGCGGGTCAGTGCGCTGCTGCCTTCTCACCGTGCGCATCCGAGTCCGAATGCGCCTCGCCGTGGTCTTCGTGACCCTCCGTGGCGAGCGTGATGTAGATCGACGTGAGCAGCGTGAACACCAGCGTCTGCACGACGCAGACGAGCGTGCCGAGCATCAAGATCGGGATCGGCAGGAACAGCGCAAACATCCCGAGCATGATCGAGGCGAGCAGGTGGTCGACCGCGATGTTGAGCATCAAACGGATGCCGAGCGTGATCGGGCGGATGATGAAGGTCGACAGGAACTCGATCCCGAAGATGAGGATGTTGATCGGGAGGAACAGCGGCCCCATCCACGGTCCGAACAGGTGGGAGATGAAGCCGAAGCCGTTCGACTTGAACCCGTAGTACGTGAACGACCCGAGCGACACGAGCGCGCATCCGAACGTGATGCTCAGCGTCGCAGTCGGCGGCAAGAAGCCGGGGATCTGGCCGATCATGTTCGAGAAGAAGATGAAGCAGGCGAGCGTGCCGACGATGGGGAAATAAAGCTTCGCGCGCTTCGCCCCCATCATGTCCTTCATCAGGTCGTAGAAGTAGCCGATGAAGAGCTCCCAGAACGTGCGCAGCGTGAGCTTGTCGTCCGGGATGATGGACTGACTGTGATTCTGGATGGCCTTCCTGGCCATCAGCGCGAGCGCGATCACGAGCACGACCACGAACAGGCTCGCGGTGATCGGCTCCGCGTGGTGCTCGCCAACGGGCTGCCCGCCCAGGAACGTATGGCCCAGGTTCTTCATGTTCTCGCCGAGGGCGGGGAACATGGAGATGAGGTAGCTCAAAAATGAGGTGTGCTCAGGCATGTCGGCCGCGTTCCTAACACGAGGGCGCCCGTGGGGTCGAGGGCCCTTCTGCCAGCGCACATGGGGCCCATCCACCGGCCCGACAAGGGGGGACTATTTGCCCGCAGGAGGGTCGTCGTGGGGCTTTTTGTCATCGTCGGGCGGCGCGGTGTCGTCCCACGGGTCCTCGCCGCGGTCCTGCGCTTCTTCGCGAAGGACGTCCTTCTCCATCCGCTTCGCGGCGACCCAGAGCGCCTTGAAGCCCGCGTAGCACCCCACGAGGAAGCCCAGGCCCGCGAGCCAACCCTTCGTGCCGAAGCGATTGTCGAGCCAGTTGCCGCCGTAATAGCCGAGCCCGATCGAGAGCACGAGCTCGATGCCGATCGACCCATAACGGCCGTACGCACGCCAGGGCTTTCGCGACCGCGCCATGAAGAGCGCGTACCACCGCGCGCGCGCCTTCGCCATCCCCGTGGCGTTTGGCTATGCTTCCGGCAGATGAAGCGCTTGCTTGGTCACCTGCTGCGGGCCTCCGCGTGCGTCTTCGTTCTCGCTGTGCCGATCACGGCTGCCGCGCAGCAGCCGGCGCCGCTTCCGCCGCCAACGCCTCCGCCGCCGGGCTCGGAGCCTCCGCCGTCACCCACGTATCCGACGCAGGATCCGAATCCGAATCCGCCGCCCACGTACTATCAAGCGCCGCCGCCGCCGCACCTTCGCCACCGACCGCCGCCGCCCGCGTACGAGTTCGTGGACCCCGAGCCGCCGACACATGCGCCGCGCTTCTCACTGTGGACCGGAGCGCGCCTGGGGCTCCTCTCGTTTTCGAATGCATTCTACACCAATCAACAGGGCAACGCGGAGACCACGGGCAACTACGCGCGTCCCGGGCTCTCCGTCGAAGCGGACGTGGGCGCGCGCCTGGCCAAGCGGTTCCTGCCGTACCTGTTGTTTGAGCACGGCTTCATGGGACAGGGCCGCAGGTTCGAGGGCTCGGAGGCGAGCTCGCAGTCGAACCTGTACGGCGTCGGCTTCCGCTACACCGCGTTCGACGTGGACAGCGTGGGCTTCCTCACGGACCTGTCCTTCGGCTTTCGCTCCATCACCGTGAATGGCGGCGGCGAGAGCTACACGATGCGTTCGCTCGAGATCTTTCGCTTCGGGTTGGGCGCGGAGATCCGGTTATCCACGCGCTTCGTCGTCTCGCCGTTGCTCTCGTTCTCGACCGGGAACATGGGCGACACCGATGGCAGCATCCACTTCAGCAAGGCGGGAAGCGGAGACGGTCTCGGTGCCCCGCGCTACCAGAACGGGCAGAACATCAGCAATCAGCAAGGCTACCTGATGGTCAACCTGGGCGTGGGCGGCCACTTCGATCTGCTGGGAAAATAGGGTCAGGGGACCGTGATGGTCCTGTCGAGGATGGCGCTTTCATGGCCCTTCGCGTCCGACAGGTGAAACTCCACAGCGTGTGAGCCCTTCGGCGCGTTCAGGATGACGAAGTCGATCTTCTGTCCGGTGAGCGTGGTGGGCGCGTTCGGGATGTTGATGACGTGATCCTGCCCGAGCTCCGTGAAGAACACGTGGAGCGCGCTCATGCCTGCGCCATCGTCGTGCGCGGTGAGCGTGAGGACCACGCCCGGCCCCGTCTGCCCCTGGACCGTCATGGCGCTGGTCGTCGCGGGCACATCGAGGTTGTCGATGATGGGGCCAGGCTCGCTCGCGCTGGTGCTCGAGCAACCAGAGACGGTGAGCGCGACAGCAGCGAGGCCGAGACCGAGGAGGCGAGAGAAGGAAGACGAGTTCATGAAAGCTCCAGGCCGCAAACGCGGCGGTTCGTGTTGCGGCGCGAGCCCGTGCAATGGCAATGCCGCGCCCATAGAGCCTATTTTTCAGCCAGAATCGAGCCCAATGTGAACCGCGCGACACAGCTGACCTGTACGCGCGAATGCACGCGAAGGAGCTTTCGCGCCAGGGCGAGGTCGCGCGAGTTGCGTCAGCCCGTATCCGTTGCCGCGAGCACTGCGATCGTCTCCCCGCCGTTTCGCAGCGCGACCGCGCCCAGATCCCACGCCTCGTCACAGAAGAACGGCGTGCCGCCAAACATCGCAAACGCGGTCTTCTGCGCGGCGCTCGCGATCTCGTCGATGCTCGCGGTCGCTGGCAACCCGACGAGCGCGCCGAGCGACGTCCATGCCGCGCGCCGCCCGTAGGCGCCGCCCAGGCCCTCCGTGATCGCGCCACCGTTCGCCGCCGCCGCGAAGAGCGCGCCCCACACCACGTCCGCTGTCACAGCGGAGAGCAGGAATGCGTCGCCTTGCACCGACTCGATCGGGAGGCCGTGCACGAGGCTCTTCCCAAGGCTGTCTCCCACCGAAGGCGCGAGCGCATGCACCGACGCCTGCACGCGCCCGTTCAGGCCGAGCGTCCACGGGACGACGGCCTCCTTGATGCGCGCGAGCTCCTCTTCGTTCTCCACTGCAGTGAGCGTGGGCGGCTGCGCGCCGTCAGGCGGCGGAAGCGAGTGCAGCGAGGTGGGACCGAGATCGAGCGCCTTCACGGCGGCCTCGATCGCCTCTGCACCATACATGGGCATGTACGTCCGGGCCTCGCGCTCCTCGTGCGTGAGCGATAGCGGAAACGGCGCGAGCGGATGCTTTGCCTTCGTGAGGCGCTCGCGGAACGCGCGCGCGGCCGGCTCGTCCAGTGCGTTGCCCCGAAGGATGACGTCGTGCATCCAGCACGTCATCACCTCCACGTGCACCGCCTGCTGCGCGGGCACCTCCGGCTCCGCCAGAAGCTCCAGCAGCACCTCTCGCGGCTGCGCATAGCCGAGGCGCGATGCGACCCAGCGCACGACGAGCTCACGCGCGCGTCCGGGGTGGAGCTTCTCCATGCCCGGATCGGACAGGAGCTCCATCACCGCGACTGCGCTCTTCTTGCCAGGGCACAGCGCGAGCTCCTCGAGGACCAGCTCCGATGCGCTCTCGCAGCGCTGCGGCGAGGCGGTGCCGGTGGTCGCGCATCCGAGCAGCTCGTTCCAGAGCGCGACGAGCTCGCGGTGGCTCTGCGTGTCGCCAAGGACGGAGACGTCGAGCGAGGCCTCCACGGAGCCGGACTCCGAGAGCAGCTGCATCGCGAGGTCGTGGATGTTCTCTAGGGGCATGGGACCATTCTGGTGGGGGTGCTCAGCTGAGGACCTTGGCAATGCGCTCGTTGCGCGCGGCCAGGACCTTCTCGAGGACGAGCTTCAGTTTTTGCCACGCCTTCGCGCGGTGGGAGATCAGATTTTTTTCGGCGTCCGTGAGCTCCGCCATCGTGGGCTCGCGCCCTGCGATGCCATCGACCACGAACATGGGGTCATACCCGAAGCCGAACGAGCCGCGCGGCGCGCTGGTGATGCTGCCCTCGCACACGCCCTCGACGACGTGCGGGCCCTCTTCGCTGAACGGATCGACCAGTGCAAGCACGCAGCGAAACCGCGCCGTCGGCCGCTCTCCGCGCATCTCCGGTGGGGCGACGCCGTCGAGCGCAGCGATCAACGCGGCATTGTTCTCCGCGTCCGTCGCGCGCTCGTGGGCGAAGCGCGCAGACCGAACGCCAGGCGCTCCGTTGAGGATGTCCACCTCGAGGCCCGAGTCGTCTGCGAGCGTGAGGCACGACGTGAGCTTCGCCACCTCGCGCGCCTTCTTCACGGCGTTGTCCGTGAAGGTCTTGCCGTCCTCGACGATCTCCGGGATGCGCTTCGTGACGTCGGCGAGCGACAGCACGCAGAGGTCGGGGCTCTCCAGCATGGCGCGGAGCTCCTCCAGCTTTCCCTTGTTCGTGGTGGCGACTACGAGCGTGTGTCGCATCAGCCAGGTACGAGTAGATCGTTGAGGGTGACGCCGCTCTTCGCGATCTCGCGCTCCTGCAGCGCAATCAGCTTGTCGATGCCCTTGATGCCCAGGTCGATGAGAGCGTCGAACACCTTGCGCGGAACGGGGGCGTCCTCCGCGGTGCCTTGCACCTCGATGATCGCGCCAGACTTCGTCGCGACCAGATTGAGGTCGACCTCCGCCTTGGAGTCTTCCTTGTAACAGAGGTCCAGCATGGACTCGCCACCGACCAGACCGGCGCTCACCGCGGCCACGGGCTCGCGCAAGCACGGCGTGGTCAGGACGCCCTTCTGACGTAGCTTCGCGAGCGCGAGCGCGAGCGCGACGAACCCGCCCGTGATCGACGCGGTGCGCGTGCCGCCATCGGCCTCGAGCACGTCGCAGTCGATGCTGATCTGTCGCTCGCCCAGCTTGTCCAGATGGACCGCGGCGCGGAGCGAACGGCCGATGAGCCGCTGGATCTCCTGCGTGCGCCCGCTCGGCGCCTTGCCGCGCCCGTCACGCGACTCGCGCCGCTCGGGATTGCTGCGCGGGTGCATCTGGTATTCGGCGGTGACCCAGCCCTTGCCCTTGCCCTCCATGAACGGGGGAACCTTCGCGTCCACCGAGGCGGTGCAGAGCACGATCGTGTTGCCGGCCTTGTAGAGCACGGAGCCTTCGGACATGCGGTGGAAGCCCACCTGCATTTCCACGGGTCTCAGGGCGTCGAGCGTGCGTTCGTCATGTCGAGGCATGGCGGCCACTATAACCCTTCGCGCGCAAGGGGGCGATGGGCAGCGCGATCGTGAACGTCGTTCCGCCTCCGTCACGCGCCGTGCATGCGAGCGAGCCTCCGTGTGCCTCGACGATCTGGCGGGTGATCGCCAGGCCCAGGCCGGTGCCTTCGCCCTTGGTGGAGAAGAACGGGTCGAAGATCTTCGCGCGGACCGCTTCCGGGATCCCCGTGCCGCGATCCTTGACGGATACAAGCACGCTCATGCCTTCCGCGCCCACCGTGAGCTCGATCGCGCCGCCGTCGGGCATGGCCTCACGCGCGTTGCGGAGCAAGTTGAGCAGCGCCTGCCTCAGCTGAGCCTCGTCGAAGAGCGCGGACGGAAGCTCTCCCTTCTCGATCTCCACGGTAAGCGTGCAGTGTGCACGCTCTGCCTCTGGCCGCGCAAAGTCGGCCACGTCGGTCACGAGCTCCGCGAGGTTCTCGGCCTCCATGCGAGGCGAGGGAAGGCGCGCGACGCGCAGGTACTCCTCCGACAGCTGCTCCAGCCGCGACACCTCACGCGTGATCGAGCTCAACAAATTCTTCGACTCGCCGCGCACTCCTGCATTCGCGAGCTCCTCGTCCAAGAGCTCGATGTTGAGGCCAATCGACGAGAGCGGGTTCCTGATCTCGTGCGTGACGTGGGCTGCCATCTTGCCGATCGCCGCGAGGCGCTCGTTTGCAACCGCGCGCGACTGCGCCTTGCCCACAGCGAAGACCATCTTCTCGAAGGCCTGGGACAGCTCCGCGATCTCGTCTCCGGTCTCGAGCGCGGGCTTTGGCTCCAGGTCGCCGCGGGCCACGTCCTTCGCGCGATCAGTCACCTTCTGCAGCGGCGAGAGCACCCGCCGCGCATAGACCGAGACAAGGATCCCGACCACGAACGTGAGCAGCCCCAGCCCCGCGAGCTGATAGATCGCGCGACGCTCGCGCTCCTTCGCCGCCGCGCCGAACTGATCCATGGCTTGCGCGAGGTGCTCCGACAAGATCCGCAGACGCTTGTCGCACTCGTGCTCCACCGCGCCAAGCGTGAGGATCGCGCGGTTGATCGCGTCCTTGTCGCCGCTATCCAGCGCGGTGAGAAGCTTTTCCAGCGGCTCGCGCTCTTCACCGAGCAGCGCCTCCGCCGCATCCAGCTCACCAGTGAGAAGCAGCGAACGCTCGCGCGTCTCGTCGCTGCCGAGCTCGTAGAGATCGTGCGAGAGCGCTTGTCGCGTCTCGGTGAGCTTTGCGCGCCGCACCTTCACGAGCGTCTCGAGCAGCAGCCGCGTGGACGGATTGCGTTCGTCCGGTGCGCCGTCCACCAGCGTCGCCAGCGTGGTCACCACGGCGCGCAGCTGACCCAGCTTGAGCGCGACCGGCACGTAGCCACGCACCAGCTCCTCGCTGTCTCTCGCTGCCTTCTGCTGCGACACGACGCTCACGCCCACCGTCACTGCAAACGCGAGCAGCGTCACGGCAAACGACGCAAGCACGCGCCCCGCGATGGTGCTGCGCTTCTGCGGTGCCCCGGCCTCCACGCTCAACCCGCCGGCGACGCCGTGTGGTGGGACTTGCGCAGGCCGCGCGCGATGAGCGTCGCGAGATCTTCCGCGTGCGCACCGGCCTTGCGGAACGAGCGGAGGCTCTGCGCACATGCCGTGACCAGGAGCTGGCCATCGGCCTCGCGCGAGCGGCCCTTCGCGATCTCTTGCGAGACCTCCGGCATGGTGAGGGGCAGGAGCCCACCGCCGCCGGAGCACGCGGTGTGCTCGCGGTTCTCGTGCATCTCGCGCGGAGGCGCACCGTAGAGACGCGTCAGGATCGCGCGCGGCTCCGACGTGAGTCCCAGGCCGCGGCCGAGGTGACACGGATCATGGAACACCGGCGGCAGGAGAGGATCGCCAGCGACGTCGGATGTCAGTCGCGAGAGCCGGTTCACGTTCGTGGACGCGAGCTCCACGAGCGTCACGATGCGCGGCTCGAATGCGATGCCGTGCGCAGCCGCGCCCTTCTTGATCGCATACGCACAGCCAGGATCACCAACGACGAGGAGACGCATCCCGCGCGTCTCCTTCGCGAGCTCCACGAGCTCCTGGCGTTGACCTTCCGCGTCGCCCGCCATCGCGAGCGCGCCGCCGCAGCACGAGGACATCAACGTAGCGGGGCCCGCAAGCTCGTTCGCGGCCACGATGACGTCGTCGGCGATCTCCGGCAGTCTTCGCAAGTACGTGCATCCTGCAACTATGCCGACCGCGACCTGTGCGCCCGCGTCGGGCAGTCCGTGACGTGCCTTCGCCTGCGCGACGCGCTGCCCGAGCTCCGCCTTACGCTCCGCAAATAGGCGCGCCACGCGCACGGCTGCCGCGGGCGCCTTGCCTGCCGCGAAGATCGCTGCGCGCGCCACCCCCAGTGTGTCGGCCACGGGGTTCTTGTGGTCGCACGAGTTCTTGCAGGCCTCGCAGCCCGTGCAGGCCCAGGCGAGGTTCGTGAAGGAGGGATCCGGCGGCACGTGCTCATCGGCAACGAAGTACATCGCCGACATCTTCCCCCACGGCGTCAATGATTCGCGCGGCTCCGCGTTGGAGACGGGGCACTCGCTTCGACAGAGCTTCGGGCAATACACGCAGAGCGAAAGCTCGCGCGCACGCTCACCCAGGAGCGGGAGGGCTTTGAACGTCGGGGTCCTGGGCCTCACCGGTAGGTGAAGCGCAGGTCGTGGTCGCAGATGCGGAAGATGTCGCCCTCGGCGATCTGCTTCCGCGCGATGCGCTGCCCGTTGTACTCGACGCCGTTGGTCGAGCCCATGTCGACCATGAAGTAGACGCCGTTCTGGTACTCGATCATCGCGTGCTGACGCGACACGTTCGGGTCCTTCAGCGTGAGGTCGGACGACTGCTTGCCGCGACCGATGACGAAGCGGTCCTTGGTGACCGGGCATTTCTCGCCCTGGTAGATGACGGTCAGCGTGGAGCCTTGCTGCTGCTGCTGCCCGTACCCACCACCATTCATCCCCGGTCCCGCGGGCGGCATGGAGCCACCGCGCTGCGGCGGAATGGGCGGAGGCGCGCTCCGCGGCGGCGCTGACGGAGACCCGCGATTCATCATGGGGCCGCCGCCAGTGTTGGGGCGCATGTTGCCGATAGGCGTCGGGCCGCCCATCTGACCACCGCCCGGTCCGCGAGGAGGCGGAGGCGGGAGCTGACTGGGACGCGCGGGCGGCGGCGGGAGGCCACCGGTCACACGAGGCGGCGGTCCGAGCCCACCACCACGCGGTCGCTCCATCGGAGGCGGAGGCGCACTGCCATACCCTGAGCCGGAACCACGTCCGGTCGGAGCGGGACGAGAGGCACCGCCAACATCACGATCACGTTCGCTGGAGCCCCCACGTTCGCGCGTGTCTCCGCGCTCGCGGGTGTCCCCACGGTCACGGCCCGGCGGCTCACGGTCCGCGCCGCCAAAGTTGCGCTGGCGGGCGTACTGCTTCATCGCTTCGTTGATGAGATAGTCCACGCTGCATTCAAGCTCGCGCGCCATCTGCTCGAACGTCTCCCAGAGCATGTCCCTGCACTGGAAGTTTCGAGCGCTCTTCTTGTTCGGATCCGAGCTCATCTCACGAGTCCTTGACGGTCTGTTTGAGGCTACCGCCGGAACACTAAAATATACACACGTTTTTCCGTGGTGGAGCCACGAAAGCCGATGATCGCGCGTTCAGGCGGCAGGGGCCAAGTTCACGCGTGCACCTCTGGCCAATCTCCTGGTTGGAGAGATAGTGGTCCTAGTTGGTGCTAGTTCGTCATCGTGGGCAGCACGCAGAGCTTCACGAGCTCACCGATCGTCGCGATCTCCTTCGTCTCGGTCTCCTTCGTGCCTGCCTTCGGGACTTCGCACTGCCACTGGCAGTCGTCCTCTTTCTCGCACTTGGGAAGGGGCGTCTTGTCATCCGCGAAGCCCGCGATGTTGCTCTGATCGGCCTTCTTGCCGTTGTAGAAGAAGCCGATCGCCGTGAGGCGCGGGCCGATGTCCTGGCTGCTCAGATACGGACGGATGGCCTCGAGCGGCTTGGGCTGTCCCGCGGGCGGCTCCATCTTCGCGATGTCCCCACCGTACGAGAGAGGCTCCGTCATGCCCATCTTCACCGTGCTGCGCGCGGGGAGGTGACGCATGAACTCCGGTATGTCCTTCGTGCTGCTGGTCTTCAGCAGAACGTCGCCAGCGACCCAGCGAATCTTCCACTTCTTCGGCTCGAACAGCGTGTAGAGCTTCGGGACGATCTGGTCCTTCGGGAACTCCTGGAGGCGCTGGAACGCGACATCCTTGATCGAGTCGGCGACGCCCTCGTCCTTGCAGATGTCGAAGACGCGCTGGAGATCCTGCGGATTGGTCTTGTCCAGGCGGCCTTCGAGCGCGGCGAGCGACGTCTTGCGACGGTCATCCGAGTTCTTCGCATCAGCAGCGAATCCCAGCAAATAATCGACGATCGCGCGGCCTCCCACCTTCTTCATGGCGGGAAAGATCTCTTCGTTCAGGCGGCGATCGGTGACCTGCTGCAGCTGCATGGCGACCTGCGCGTCCGTGACGCCCTTGGCGCCCTGCGCGTTGTTGTGGTCGACGATGAGCTTCCGCTGCTTCGTCTGCCACGGCTCGGCGTTGATGGCCTTCGCGAGCAAGACCATCGCGTCGCCTGCGCGCTTCTTGGTGTCGTCGTCGCCGATGTCGGCCACGAGAGCCGCCATGCGATCGACGCGGTATGCGTCCTCGTTGATGAAGCCCGGGAGCTTCTTCACGCTGCTCGCGCCGAGGAAGCGCATCATCTGCTCGAGGCCGTACTGCTGCGAGCCGTTCTCGATGCGGTTCTCGAAGTCTGCCTGGCCCCACTCGGTGAGCGCGCCGACGACGTCCGCCTTCGTCTTGTCGTCCGTGATGAGCGTGGGCTCGTGTGAGAGCATCGCGAACGCGACGTCCTTGTACGGAACCGACGGATCCGGCGGCATTCGGCCGTCTTTGTCGGGCTTCGGCGCGGGGAGCTTCATCTTCTCGATGAGCGTCGGCGCCATGCCGTTCACGATCTGACGACGCGCGTCGTCGGGGAGGACCGCAAGAGCGCCCTCGCGCGGCTCGCTCTCGTCATCCTTGTACTTGTCGACGAGGAAGCTGATGCCCTTGCGCTGCCCACCACGCGCCGGCATTTCCGCCAGGGCGATCGCTGCCTTCGTGCGCAGGGGCCAGCTGTACTTGTCGTGCGTGACGACGGCGACGAGCTTGTACGGGCCGTGTTCGGTGCCCTCCCAGCGCGTCACGTCGGATTCGCTCACGGCGCACCCGTTCCCGAGCGCTGCGCTCGCGAATCCACACACGAATACTGCGGCGCCCATGGCGCGCCGAACCGACTTGGCTTTGACCATCACGTGCTTCGTCCCCGTTACCTTCGATAGAAACCGGCGAGCCGATGCTACGCCGAGCGCAGCCATGGACCCAAATGAAATCCTGCTGGGTGAAAGTTTGACCTACCCCTGCGATGTCGCGTACTTTTGCGTGTAGGTAAAAGTAGGTATGGCGTTCCCCCTCTTCGCGCCACGTCGTCCGATCGTCGAGACCGGTTCAGACCATGGCTCAGGTCACGGCGACGAGCTCCCGCAGAACACACGCTCCGCGACCGTCATTGGTCCGGGCGCTGGCGCGTACCCGCGTGGTCGCGAGATCGCGGCGCTCCTCTTCTGGACAGTCACGATCTTCCTGGTGCTCGCGCTCGGGTCGTATGCGGGTGATCCTGCAGCCACGACGCCTGGCGCGGAGGTCAATGGCGCGCCTGGCGTCATCGGTGCGAACTGGGTCGGCGCGGTCGGTGAGTGGGCCGCACATGGGCTCGTGTCGCTCGTGGGCGTGACCTCGTGGCTGATCCCGGTGGAGGCGCTGCTCCTCGGCATTCCGTTCATCCGGGGCAAGAAGTCGAACCTCACGCCCACGCGGCTCGCGGGCGACTTCCTCATCTTGATCGTGACCGCAGCCCTGGTGGAGGTTGGCTGGCCCGGGAAGCTGATGTTCGGTCGTCACGTGGCGGCTGGGCTCGTGGGTGAGCTGTTCGGCGAGCTCGCGCGTTCGCTCTTCTCCACGGTGGGAAGCTTCCTCGTTGGCTTCGCGATCGTCGGGCTCATCTTGATCGTGCGCGCTGCGTTCTCGTTCATCGCGCTCATGAATCTGCTCGGGCGGCTCACGCATCGCGGCGCGCAGTCGACGGCGGAGCGCGCGAAGTCCGTCGCGGGCGCGTGGAAGGAAGCGCGCGAGCTCGATCGCGAGAAGCTTCTGGCCGAGAAGGCTGCGGCCGCACCGAAGATCGATCGCGAGAAGCATGACGACGCGCTCGTCGCGGTGCTGCCGCCAGAGAGCGAGGAGGACGAAGAGCACACGGACGTGGAGGACGCGCCGGTCGTCGTGTCGCAGAGCGTGGAGGACACCTCGGCTGCGCTGTCGCTCGCGAAGCGGATGCGCGGGAAGGTGGCGCTCGCGGACGTCGAGGCCGAGGCGGAGGCGGAGGTCCTTGCTGACGAGATCGTCGAGCCCAGGAAGCGGAGCCGCAAGAAGAAGGATGAGCCGAAGGACCAGGAGGACGGCGTGAACGCTCATGACCTTCGCCTGGACGAGACGCCTGGCGAGCTGCCCGAAGTTGTCATGGGGCCTCCCGAGAAGAAGAAGAGCAAGGCACCCGCGACGAAGAAGAAGGACGACGGCCCGACCATCGTCGACACGAGCGCGGCGCTGGAAAAAGAGAAGGTCGAGAAGGCCGACAAGAAGAAGGACAGGCTCGTGCCTGCCATGGGCGCGGGGTTCCGCCTGCCCTCGATGGACTTCCTCGCGCCGGCGAAGGCTGACCCGAGCCACGTCATCGACGAGGTCGCGCTGCGCAAGAGCGCCGACCTGCTCGTGAAGACACTTGCAGACTACAAGGTCACCGGCACCGTGGAGGAGATCCACCCAGGGCCCGTCGTGACCACGTTCGAGGTCGCGCCGGTCGCTGGCACCAAGGTCGCGCGCGTCGCGTCGCTCGCGGACGATCTCGCTCTCGCTCTCGCCAAGAAGGTGCGCATTGTCGCCCCCATCCCTGGCAAGAACCGCATCGGCTTCGAGCTCCCGAACGAGCGTCGCTTGCCTGTCAACCTGCGCGACCTGATCGACGATCGCCGCTTCCAGACGCTGGATTGCCCGTTGCCCGTGGTGCTCGGTCGCGACATCGTCGGCAACCCGGTCTATGCGGATCTGGCGAGCATGCCGCACGTGATCGTCGCCGGTGCGACGGGCGCAGGAAAGAGCGTGGGCCTCAACGTGATGCTCACGTCACTGCTCTATCGCCGCACGCCCGAAGAGCTGCGCCTCCTCATGATCGATCCGAAGGTCGTCGAGCTCGCGCCGTTCGATCGCATCCCGCACATGCTCCTGCCCGTCGTGACCGACATGAAGCAGGCGTCGAACGCTCTCAAGTGGGCCGTCGACGAGATGGAGCGCCGCTATCAGCTCTTCGCCGACGCAGGCACGAAGAACATCACCACGTACAACGCGTGGTGCGGTCGCGTGAAGCGCGGCGAGATCCGGAACCCGCTCCCCAAGCAGGTCATGGCGAAGGATCACAACGGCTTCGAGGAGGCCGTCAAGGTCGTCGAGTTCCGTCCGGGCGTGTCATTCGACGACGGGGAGGGCGAGTCGCCGATCCCCGAGGCGATGCCGTTCATCGTGATCGTCGTGGACGAGTTCGCGGACCTGATGATGCAGCAGGGCAAGGAAGTGGAGACCGCGGTCGCGCGGCTCGCACAGAAGGCCCGCGCCGCAGGCATGCACGTCATCCTGGCCACGCAGCGTCCGAGCGTCGACGTCATCACTGGCATGATCAAGGCGAATTTCCCCACCCGCATCGCGTTCCGCGTGGCGCAGAAGATCGACAGCCGCACCATCCTCGACGAGCAGGGCGCGGAGCACTTGCTTGGCCGCGGCGACATGCTCGTGAAGCTGAACGGACAGAACGACACGAAGCGCGTGCAGTGCCCCTGGGTCAGCGAGGAAGAAGTGCAGGCCGTGACGGACTTCCTGCGCCTGCAGGGCGAGCCCGTGTACGACGAGAACATCCTGAAGCCGCGCGACGACGACGCCGAGGGCAACGCCGAGGAAGACGGCGAGCAGGACGCGATGTACGACGACGCGATGCGGATCGTGGCGGAGACGCGTCGCTGCTCCACCTCGTGGCTGCAGCGCAAGCTGGGCCTCGGCTACAACCGCGCTGCACGCATCGTGGAGACCATGGAGCGCCGCGGCGTCGTGGGGCCGCCGAACGGCTCGAAGGACCGCGAGGTCCTCATCTCGACGATGTGACGAGGCGCAGCGGGGCCCGCATCGCGTTCGACGACATGCACGTCACTGTCGCGCCCTGATCGCGACGGGCTCGACGCTCTCTATGACTGGCGTCACGACGGCGCGATCGTACTTGGATCACGTGGGTGCATGCGGCGCGCGGAGCAGGCGTCGCACGAGAACGAAACCGAGCTCCACCTCGGTGGGCCGCAAGAGGACGACGAGCCCACCACACATCGCGACGCTGAAGCTCACGAGACCCTGGCTCAACCCGATGCCGACGTGCAGCGCGATCCCGAGGACGAGGAGCGGCTTCCAGAACCTTCTCCGCGCGAAGAACGCCGCCGCCAGCACGAACTCGAGCACGATGACCGACCACGTGAGCATGGCGACGGTGTCGTGTACCAGGATTGGCCTGAGCAACGCGCGCTGCCACGACGGCGCGCCATATACGGGCTCGGTGAGGATGTAATACAGCGCGGTCCCGTTGTTCCACTCCGCGGTCGCGTATTTTCCGGCCGCCGCGTGGAAGTAGAGGCCGGCCATCTGCGCGCGCGCGAGCACGACCGCCGATGACGCCAGCACCTTCACGGCGGGGTGCGATGGCTCCACCGCGGGTTGCCAGTGCCACTTCCGCGGATCCGCCAGCGTGACCGGCAACAGGATGAGCGCCATCGCGTAGCAGATCTGATCGCCACCATCCGTCAGCGTCGTGTTCAACGCCACGCTCATCGCGACCCAGAGGTGCAGCACGCCCGTGACGCGCGGGCGCCACCCGGACACGGTGACCAGGAGCACGAGGATCCCGATGACGCGCGCGAGCGTGAGGTGAGCCGGCATTGCGCAGAAGAGGCCGGCAGCACCCACACCACGACACTGCGGGAGCTCGAAGCCGCTGGTGAGCTTCACGAACAACGAATCCGTGTCGTTGCCGAGCAGCGTGAGGAGCGTGCTCAGCGCGATGAGGGAGCGACAGAGCCCGACCACGTTGCTCAGCGGTCGATCCGCGGCGAAGAGCTTCGAAGCAGCGTCACCGATCCGTGCGACGCGGGTCAGCATCCGATCTCCACGCGCGCCACCATGATCGTCTGCGATGGATGCGGGGTCCTCGCGAAAGCCCACGACACGGGCAGCTTCCTGGCGATCACGAACGAGCCGCAATAGGCCGGATGCGGCGCGGGATTCGCGATCTCGGTCACCTTCTGCGCGCCCTCTATGCAGTCGGCGAGCTCGCTCTCGCAGCGCACCCAGGAGCCCTTGCTGACGAGCGCGACCACGCGATTTCGCTCGACGGCGTCCTTCCGGATTCCCCTGCCGACTCCGAAGAGATTGCGCGGCTCGGCGTTCGCAACCGGGGCGATCTCCCGCCACGAAGCGCCCTCCTTCGCAAGCACGAAGACCTGCTCGGCGCGCAGATCCTTCTCGAAGAACTGCCAGGATTCCTGGATGCCCGAGGCGCTGGCGATCCGGTCTTCGGCAGCGGAGCTCATCGGTCCGCCGCCCTCCGGAAAGCCACCGTGGTGGATGTGCACGAATCCGAAGAAGGCGGCGATGAACCAGTAAGCCACTAGGGTCGCGCCCGTGACCGCGCGAGCGCGTGGCGTGTGCTCTGCGACGTCCCCTGCTACCCGCTGCGTCATCGACGGCGAGCGTACTCCAACTTGTGTTCCGCTCGCGGGACCTCGGATAAACTCGCCGCCATGGCTGACACCATCGAAGTCGCAAAATCGGGTCGAGCAACATGCCGCGCATGCCGTCAGGCAATCGCGAAAGGGGAGCTGCGGTTCGGCGCGGAGACCACCACCGGCTTCGGCGACTCGGGCGGCTCCAGCTACATGTGGCATCACATGACGTGCGGCGCGACGAAGCACCCGGACGGCCTTCGCGCCGCTCTTGCAGCCTTCGTCGGCGACGTGCCGGAGCGTGAGGAGCTCGAGCGTCGCCTCGCCGAGGCCGATGCGAAGAAGCCACCGCCGTTCCCCCACGCCGACCGAGCACCAACGGGTCGCGCGAAGTGCCAGGAATGCGGCGAAGCGATCCCGAAGGGCGCGCTGCGCGTCGTGATCGAACGCGACATCGAGCGCGGGATGACGATCACGAAGGGCGCCGGCTATCTCCACCCGCAGTGCGCGGCGGGCCACGTCGAGGCGAAGGGCTCCACGCACGAACGGCTCACGACGGCGTTGCACGCGAACACGCGGTCGCTCTCGGACTCCGATCTCGAAGAGCTCTTCGCGACCGTCTGAGCAAACCCGAAGCTCAGGGGAGGAGGCTCTTGTGCTTCTCCGCGGCCGCGATCAGCGCCTCCGCGTCGCGCACGACGGCGTCGTTGGTTCCGTTGGCGGCGCGCCACGCACCCGTGACAATGCCTTGCCGCACGACCTCCGCGAACGCATTCGCCGCCTTCGCTCGATACTCCGCGCGCTTCGGATGCAGGATCATGAGCTTCTCCCAGCCGAGCGCCTCCTGGAACTGCGCGCCGAGCGCACGCGGATCGGTCGGCCACTTGCGGACGAACAGAGCGTACGCCGCGGCGCTGCTTCGAAACTGGTTCAGATCCCGGTACTCCGCGCCGAGCGCGAGATACACCGCGGAGGTCCACGGCTCGCCCTGCGGGACGATCTTCTTCTCCTGCACGCGCGAGAGTCCGACGGCCATCTTCGCCTCGGCCTTGTCCGGATCCTTCTCCGTATCGAGAACGTCGGGGCGGACGGTGAAGGGCTCGTCCTCTCGCGGCCCCACGAAGTCGACCTCGGTCAGCGAGGCCGCGATGTACGTCGTCGCCTCACGCGCGTAGTCCTCACCTGCGTTCGCTCGCAGCACGTCCTCGAAGGCGGTCACCGCCGCCCCGTAGCGCTGCTGCTTGAAATACGTCCAGGCGAGCTTGTAGCGCGCCTGCGCCTGAACTTCGCCGTGTGACCCGTTCGATGTGATCGCCTTTCGAAGCGCGACAGCCGCGCGGTTCCATCCGTAGACGGTGTCCGCGGGATCGAGCTGCTCGAAATGCGCGTTGTCGATGCGGAGCCAGATCTCGCCAAGGAGCAAGGCGGCCTCCGCACCCCCGGTGAGAGGCGCGCACGTATCGGGGTAGGGATCCTGAAACCGCTTCCCGGCCTCCTGCGCAAGCGGAACGATCGCGTCGCGCGTCGCATCGGTCGGATCTGCTGCCGGGAACGCGTAGATATTGCTGCACACGAGTGACCGGAACACCTGCGACGACTCGATCCCGCGCCCCGCGTCATGCAGATCGTGGGCGAGCTGATAGCGCACGTGGAACATGCGCGGATACGTCGGGTTCTCCCGAGCGATGCGGCGCAGGAGGGAGATGGGTCGCGTGAGCTGCAAAGGTGAGCCAGCGGGATCCGCCCGCTCGCGCTCGGAGACGAGCACCGCGAGGCGAAACAGTGCGTCGGCCTTCATGGTCGGATCCGTCGCGCGCTCGGCGACGGACTGCAGCTGCTCCTCGATCGATGGATCCGCGGGCGCCAGCGCAGAGCCGGAGGCAACAGGCACGAGGGCAGGCGGAGGCGGAGGCGGCGGAAGGTCGGGAGCGCGGACGCATCCGATCGCCAACGCAGACACGACCAACGCTCGCTTCATCACCGCTCCGCCCGCCATGTGTCGAGTGTACAGTACGTACGTGCTCGTTCTGGCAGGCGCCTGCTCTCTGATGATCAGCGTGATCGGCGTCCCGCTCGATGTGGTGCCGCCCGTCGTGCCGGCACCTGGAGCGCACCCTCCGGATCCGCTCGCGGGCGAGTACCTCCCGCTCCCCGTTCGCGGCATGGGCGCCGCGCCTGGGCAAGTCCGTTTCCTCGCGCTGGCCGGCGGTGGCTACTTCAGGGACGTGCACTTCGCGGGACAGGGAACCACGGAGCTGATGGGGACACCGAACCTTGGCTTCCGTGGCTCGCTGGAGGCCAGCATGCCCACCGGCCTCACCGACGCGCAGCTCTTCGCGGCGCGCGTGGGCCCGAGCCTTCACCTCCTGCCCTACAGGAGCGTGGACCTCGGCGCGTTCCTCGAGGCAGGGGCCGCGACGGTGGATCTTCTCCGCGCTCGTCGCTCTGCGATGTTCACGCTCACGCCTGGCGCCACGTTCGACGCTGCGTTCGGCCCGAGCTTCGCGATGCGGATCGAGGCGCAGATCCAGCTCGGCACCGTGGATCGAGGCGGCAGCGCGGACCTCGTCGCCGTCCCGTTGCTTCTCTTCGGGTTCGGGCCCGTGCTGTGAAGCGGGTGCTCGTGATCGGTGCGGGGCCGGCGGGGCTCGCGGCGGGCGTGAAGCTGCTCGAGCGCGCGCGCGGAGAAGTGAGCGTCAAGATCGTGCACATGGGCCATCACATCGGCGGCAAGGCGGCCTCCTACAAGGACGCGAAGGAGCGGCTGATCGAGCACGGCTGGCACATGTTCGTTGGCTTCTACGAGAAGCTCCCTGCGCTGATCGCACGCGCGGGGGCGTCTCGCGCAAAAGCCGTGATGAGCATGCAGGGCAAGACCCACGTGTACGAGCCGGCGCGCGGACAGATCTTCACCCTGGACTCCGCGGGCGGCCGCATCGCCACGGCGTGGAACTTCGTGAAGTACGAAGGGCTCAAGGTCGAGGACCGCGCGCACTACGCGCGCTTCATGGCCCAGGTCTTCGAGCGGCTCCTCGGCGGGGAGGAGCTCGAGCAGCACGACGACGTGTGCTTCACGCGCTGGGCGATCGAGAACGGCCTGCTACCGCATCTCACGCGGACCAGCCTTTTTCGCGTCTTTCGCGACGGCTACTTCAACTTCCCCGAGCAGGTGAGCGCGTACCACACGCTGAAGACCATGCGGTACATGAGCACGTCGGAGGGGGCCGAGACGTTCGCGGCGGTCGCGCCGTACTCCGAGCGCGTCTGGGATCCGATCGCACGCTACTTCGAGTCGCTCGGCGGGGTGATCGAGCCGTACACCATGGTGCGTGGCTTCGCGTACGACGGGCGTCGCGTGACCAATCTCGCTGTCGCGCGTCCGGATCCAGTGGGTCACGCGTCCGGGGACACGCCCTGGAAGACCTCCGAGCTCCCGACCGAGGACGGGTCGGCGCGCACGATCGCGGACTTCGACGCAGTCATCAGCACGATCCCGCAAGCGGTGTTTCTCACGCTGAACGCAGGTGACACGCGCATGTGGCGGTCCCCGTATTTCGCCCGCATGAAGAACCTGCGCAGCGCCGCCACGCTCTCGATGACCGTGCGCACGAAGCGACCTTGCGTGCCGTTCGTGGGTCCGGTCTTCGGGTTCCCCGCGCCGATCGGCATCGCCACGAACATGACCCGCTACCTCGAGCGGTATCGTGTGGGCGGAGAGGAGGGGCAAGAGATCCAGCTCGTGGGCCAGGAGAGCGGCTTCGAGTCATGGACCGACGAGCAGATAGTGTCATTCACGCTCGACAACTTCGCGCGCGTCCCGTCGTGCGATCTGCGCGCCGCCGAGATCACGTACCTCGAGCTGCACCGCAACAGGAGCGACTTCGAGCGCATCTTTCTCTGCGAGCCTGGCGTGCAGAAGTTCCGGCCGGGCCCGCTCACGCCATTCGCGAACTTTTTCCTCGCGGGTGACTGGGTGAGGAACGAGGTCGACCTCGTATGCATGGAAGGCGCGGTCGCCTCCGGCTACGAGGCCGCGGAGCACGTGCTGACGCGCCTCGGCGCGCTCGGAGGCTAGTGGCGATGACGGAACGACGCGACGAAGATCCATTCTGCGAGCACGCCGATCCCTATCCGCCGGCGCACGCGACGCTGAGCAGACGCGGAGCCGTACGACTGGCGCTCGCATCACCGCTCGTGATCGCCGCCGCCGCTGCGTGTCACGCGCCGCGAAACCTCGTGTGCGCGCCGGGCCTCCCCGACACGGAGCACTGCACGCACCGCTTCTGCCGCTACCACTCCGCGTGACGGTCAACGGACGGTCGCCAGCTCGTCAAACGCCCGAATAAACCGGCAAGCGTACGGGGGTCGCGCGCGTTCGCGGTTCTCCTCTCGTCG
>JANXLV010000233.1 GCA_025355005.1 Myxococcales bacterium
GCAGGTACGTCGGGCGGCCACCGAAGCCGCTCCGCGTGACGGACAACGAAGGCGAGCCGTCCATCGCCACGAGCTCCACAGAGGGCAGCGGCGAATGCCCGAGCCGCGCGCCGCTCGCGATCGCAACGCTCGGCGCGCACGCCAGGACGAGCGCGTGCTCTCCGTCTTCGTACGCTCGCGTGACGTGCGCCGTGCGATCTCTCGCCTCACCTGCGATGAGCCTGGATGCGTCACGCGCGTTTCCCACGTACGCGAGGATCACGACTCCTTCACATTGCCATCACGAACGTGCCAGCCCCTTCGGCGATGCCGGACGACCCGCCGAGCGTGAGCTCGCGCACTGAACCGAGACGGACGAGACGCGGGGCCTGGTAGGGTCTGCGCGGTTCGGGCACGGGCTTCGGGATGGCCGCGTCTGGAAGGGGCAGCGTCACGACTTCACGCTATCCGCACCACCGCGGCATGGCAACGTCGGCGTCAATCACCAACGCCATGGTACGATCCCGTCGTGCGCATCGCGCTGCTCTACCCACCTCCCTGGAAGATCGCAGAGCCAGACGCGCCCGCCTACGGCGCGGACGAGGGCGCTCCCGACGACTATTCCGCCGGAGATCTCGACGCGGATTTCTACCAGACGCCGTGGGGCCTCTTGGCGCTCGGCGCCCAGGCAATGCGGGCGGGGCACTCCGTCAAGATCGCGAACCTGTCCTCCTTTCCGTGGCGCGCGGTGGAGAAGCTCGTCGATGACCTCGACGCCGACGTCTACGGCCTCTCGTGCTGGACGGCGAACCGCCGCGGCGTCGACTACCTATCCCGCGCGATCAAGGCGCGTCGCCCGAACGCGCACGTCGTGGTCGGCGGTCCGCATGCGACGCCGCTCGCGAACGAGGTGCTCGCGCGGTACACGGCGGTCGACACCGTGGTCACCGGCGAGGGCGATACCACGTTCCTCGAGATCATCTCGCGGCTCGCGGCCGGCACGAGCACGCGCGGCATCGCGGGCACCGTGTATCGCGACGACTCCGGACGCGCCGTGCACGGCCCCGAGCGCGCCAACATCGAGGATCTCGACACGCTCGCGTCTCCGCACGAGTACTTCGACACGCACATCGTCATGACGTCGCGCGGCTGTCCATGGGCCTGCACATTCTGCGGCGCGGAGACCACCTGGGGTCGCGGCTTCCGCAGTCACTCGGTGGCCTACACGCTCCACGCGCTGCGACGCGCCGCGGAGCGGCTGCCCGTGAAGATGCTCCAGATCAAGGACGACACCTTCACCACGCACAAGAAGCGCGTCCTCGAGCTCTGCGAGACAATGCGCAGCGAGGGGCCGAATGTGCTCTGGAGCTGCGACACGCGCGTGGACCTCCTCTCAGAGGAGCTCTTGCGGGCCATGCGCCTGGCAGGGTGTCAGCGCCTCTCGCTGGGCGTGGAGTCAGGGTCACCGGACATCCTGAAGCGCATCGACAAGAAGATCACGCCAGAGGAGATCCTTGCGAGCACGCTGCTGGCGAAGAAGTTCGGCATCAAGGTCCGCTACTACATGATGCTGGGCAATCGCGGCGAGACGCGGCAGACGTTCGACCAGACGCTCGCCTTCCTGGAGCAGGCGGCCCCGCACGAGTACGTGTTCTCGTGTCTGTCGATCTACCCGGGTACCCGCGATTTCGACGCCGCCGAGAAGACGTGGCTCGACAGGAATGTGTACTTTACAGGTAAGTTCCAGGAGCTGAAGACCCCGTTCGACGCCTCCGACGAGGACACCGCCTACTTCAACGCCTGGTTCCGCGATCACAACGGCCTGCGCGAGGGCTGGAAGGAGTCGGCCGCGGACTTCCGCGCTGTGGCGGAGGCGCTGGGCACGCCGCACCATGCAGCGCACATGGACCTGGGCGCGGCGCTCTTCCACGAAGGCGATCTGGACGGCGCGGAGCGCGAGGTCCGTCGCGCGCTGGACCTTGGCTACCCATGCCCTGGGCTCGCGCTGAACCACCTGGCATGCATCGCGAAGGCGCGCGGCGATCTCGACGGCATGATGGAACGCTTCAGCGAAGCGGCGAAGCAGGACCCGCAGCACTACGTGCTCATCCAGAACGTGAACCGCGCGCGGGCATGGTTCAAGGCCGACGGGCCGGCCAAGAAGCTGCCGCTCGACCTCGTTGTTCGGCACGATTTCCAGCTCCTCGAGCGCACCATGCAGCCCACGCTGCCAGGGCCGCTGCCGCCGGACTTCGCGACGTGGACGACCCCGGACACGGCCGTGCCGTCGCCCGACTACGTGAAGACGCCGAACATCGAGGGCTCGAAGAAGGAGCTCAAGACACGCCTGAAGGTGGTTCGCTAGAGATGATTCAGTAACGGAAGCCCAGAGACAGCACGAGCTGGCCGGTGGTGCCGCCGATGAATCCTTCGCCGCGCGCAGCCACGTCAACGAACGCGGCGTGGTCCCCACGGAAGCCGAAGCGGTAGACGTCCGCGCTGGTGTGGACGAACGCACCAATCGTGTACGCCTGCGAATGCCCGTCGAACGTCGCCCGCTGGATCCGCAACGAGCCGATGAACGCACCACCGCCGAAGCGAAACCGCGACGAGCGCCCGTCGATGCCGAGCCCAACCGACCCATCCATCACACGAAGCCCCGCAGTGGTGTCGCCATAGAGCAGATCGCCAAAGCCATAGATTGCGAGCTTGTCGTTGTGCACCCCAAGAGCAAGCCGGAAGTCCCCGAGCCGCTCCGCAATGTCGAACACGCGGCCAATGGACAGCCCCATCGCCCCCGAGCCATAGAGCGTGAAGCGAGCCTCGGGAGGGGAGGGGGAGGCGGAGGCCCAGGGAGAGGTCGGGGTCGGTGTCGGTGTCGGTGTCGGTGTCGAGGTCGAGGTCGGTGTCGGTGTCGAGGTCGAGGTCGGTGTCGGTGTCGAGGTCGAGGTCGAGGTCGAGGTCGAGGTCGAGGTCGAGGTCGGTGTCGGCGTCGGTGTCGTCTCCTCCGGTGGCGGCAGCGGCGGCAACTCAGCTCTCGCGATCGCCGGCCCTGCCAGCGCCCAGGCCACGACCATGCTCCCCAGCGCGCGCCTCACTTGCACACCTCCAGGTCGAACGCCGAGCCCGGTCCGCGCTCGCTATCCGCCAGGAAATTCCCCTGCAACGCGCGCGCGCAGGTTCCGGACGCCACGAGATCGACGCACGAGTCCTTGCGGATGCACTGCGCGGTCTTGATCGAGAAGCTCGGGCGAAGCGTCTCGCCGCACGTCGTCTGGTATTCGCAGTTCCAGCCGCGGGCGTCCACGGTGGGGCAGCAGTGCGAGAGATGCGCGACCGCCTCCTCGCACTCGATCTCGTCGGGACGGATCTCGCCGCACGCGTACGCCGCGAGCACGAGCAACACGATCACGGCGACGGACGTCGCCCGCGCGCCAACCGCGGGAGCGCCGCGCGCGCGCCGTGCTGGGTCGGAAGCGTTCGCCCTCGGCATCGTCGCCAGACTACCGCAGAGGACCCGGCGCGGTCCGCGAAAGTCGGCTACCCTCGGAGGCGATGAGGGAAGGTTTGAAACGCGCCGCACTCGCGACGACGTTCCTGGTCTTGCCGCTGCTGGCAGAGCGGAGCGCGCGTGCCTGCGGCGGCACGTTCTTCGAAGACCCGACCACAGTGCACGTGACCGCGCATCGCATGGCGATCTCGCTCACGACGGATCGAACGATCCTCTGGGATCAGATCCAGTACCAGGGCGATCCGAAGGATTTCGCGTACGTGATTCCCGTACCGCCCGGCTCCTCGGTGGAGCTCGGCGACGATGCGTGGATGACGGCGCTCGACGCATACACCTCGCCCGTCATCTACGCACCACGCGACTCCTCGCACGGCGGATGCGCGCTCATGGGCTGCGCGGGCACGGAGAACACGACCGCAGGGAACGCCTCCGCACACGGCAACGGGCCGACCGCGGCGCTCTCCATCGGGCCATACGAGGTCTCCACCGTCACGCCGAAGACCGCAGCAGAGCTGCTGGCGACGTTCACGCAGGCCGGGCTCGCGGTGCCGTCCGGAGCGGACGCGATCGTGTCGAGCTACCTCGCAGCAGGCATGAGCTTCGTGGTGATGCATCTGCGGCCAGGCTGCGGTGAACGCTCGATCGTGCCCGTGCGCATCGTGATGCCAGGCGTCCATCCGACGGTGCCGCTGCGCCTCGCGAGCATCGGCTCGTCCGGTACGGTGGACGTGGAGATCTTCGTGCTCGGCGAACAGCGCTGGGCGCCGCAGTCGTATCCACAAGGCAGCCTGGACTTCTCCGCGCTGCGTGCGGACTCCGTGACCAACAACTACGAAGAGCTCGCGAGCCGCGTGTTCGCGGCAGGGGAAGGCCGCACGTTCCTCACCGAGCTCGCGGGCCCGGCCACGGACGTCTCCATCAACCAGACCGACCTGCGCACCACGGTCGCGTCGTTCTGCGCGCAGGTACCCGCCGGGCCTTCCGGCGCGACCTGCACGGGCGATGCCGTGGACGCTGCCGCGGACCCTTTCTTCGATGCCGCCACCATGGACGCGAGCGACCACGGCGCGGCGCGCGAGGGAGGCTCAGGCAACGCCGTCGACGGAGGCGACGGAGGCGACGCTGGCGATGACTCAGGAGACGACGGCGGGGGCCTCTGGCACCTGTTGAATCTGGGCGGCTCGCAGACCTGCACCGAACCCTCGGATCTCACTCGCGCCACCGAGCGAACGCCTTTGGAACAGTTGTATATTACACGTTTACGTGCGCGTATTCCGGTCGCACAGATCGCGCAGGCCGACCTCACCCTGCGTCCGTGGCTCGAGGGCGACGGACCCGTCCGCGTGTCGCAGTATCACCAGGCGCTCGCGACACCCACCGGTGAGCTACCCGTTTCCAATCCCGAAGGCTGTCGCAGCGCGGACGTGCGGGTGCGGTCGCGTCCGCGCGCGGATCTGTGGGCGATCGTCACGTCTCTCGCGTTCGTGGGGGCGATCATCCTTCGACGCCGCTCGCGGAAGTAGAGCTGGAGGTCGAGGTCGAGCTGCCGTGTCGGTGATCAGAGGCGCGCGGCCATCTCTCGCGTCAGGAGCGTGAGGCGCGCCCATTCGAGCATTGCGGGAGCCACCTTCGTCATCTCCGCATACTTCGTGAGCTCGCCCGCGATCAGATCGAGTCGCCGGCGGAAGTCGAGCGCGCCAAGGTCCAGCACGGGCAGATCAGCACGTCGCCGGTCGGACCTCCTCAGTGTGTAGGTCGCGCTCACGCGGGGCTCGGTGGCGAGCGCGCTCATTTCGCCGCCCCAGTGAAGCGCGTTCGCGTCCCACGCGAGGGCCGTCCCTGGCAGAGCCTCGAGCGCGACCGCTTCACCCTCTGGAACCCGGATCGACGAGAGCTCGCCTGGGTACGCCGGGTCGCGGTCGAGCGGCACGATGAACATGCACGACGTGTCCACCGTCGCGTGCGTGAGCGCGAGCCACACGTTGAGCATCACGCGGTCCCCCTCGAACTCGGAGAGACCGCGGTGTGCAGTCCAGCCGCGCGACGACGGCTCCACGCGGAAGGCCCAGACGTCCGCGAGCACGTCACACGGGCCGAGCTCCGCCTCTGCCAGTAGCCGGACCTCCGCGAGCGGCTCCCAGAACGCGTCGTAGACGTACGCAAACACGGTGGGCAGTCCTGCGGCATGGAGGGCGTGGACAGCGCGGACCATGGCCCGTGCTCGCTCCGTGCTCACCACACCCGGCCGAGCAAGGTAGCCCTTCACACCCGCCGCACCCGCGGTCGCCGGTCCGCCCTCGCGATGCGTGGCGTCGAAGCGCGTTTGTGCGGCGACCGCGAGCTCCGGTACCAGCGTGCGGAAGTAGCCGGCGTCCTCGACCGTCTCGAAGACCTGACGGGCTTCCTCGCCCGCCCCCGACACCTGCCCGAACACCTGCCCGGACTCCCTGGAACCGCCCATATCGAAAGAATGGCCGAGTTCGGTGCGCTTTCCCTCAAAGATTTGGGAGATCTGGGGAATTTGGGGAAGTGACCGGGCTTGATCGGGAAAAGCCGGGCATGTATATCTGAATGACGCGAGTACGAGCCGCACCCATGGTCTCGGACACCCGCGAGCTTTGCGAGGAGACTCAGGATGAAGGACCAAGTTGTAGACACGGCAGTCGTTGCGAGCACCAGCGAGCATCGCCAGGAGCGGAAGCTCTATGCCACGCCCAAGCTTCGTCGCCTTGGCTCCGTACGTGAGCTCACTTTCGGGTCTGCCGGCGGCGCGCCGGACGTTCCCGGAATGATGTCGATGTAGCGAAGGCTCCTTCGTGCTCGTCGCCTTCGGGGACGAGGAGATCCTCGCGAGTGTCCGTGCCTCCGCTTCATCGGAAGCCAAGGTCACACGCGAGGGCCCGCGTGCTCTCTTTGTGGAGTCCCAGCCGCTCGTGTATGAGCGCGAAGCGGACGCGATGGTGTCGCGTGACCGCAAGCTCTCGTGCCGGGTCGTGGGCGATGCGCTCGTCGTCGACAACGATGGGTGCGGTGGTCGAGCGGCATTCGCCTGGCGCGCAGCCGGCGCGTGGCTCGTCTCGAGCGATCTCGCGCTCCTCGCAACGACAGCCAGGACGCTCGGCGGAACGCTGACGGCGAGCGCGGAGTGGATCGCGGGTCGACTCGCCTATGCGCCCTTCGTGAGCACCGACTCGCCGTACGGCCAGATCGTCGCCCTCCCGTCGGGCACCCGTACACGTCTTGTTCCAGGCGCCGCGGCCACCTTTGTCACCACCACCACGCCCGAACCGACACGGACATCGTTCGATGACGTGGTCTCGACCCTCGAACGCGTCATCGGGCGATACGTCGCGATCGGAGCACCGGCGTCGGTCCTCACGGGCGGCATCGACTCGTGCGTCGTAGCTGCCTTGGTCGCGAACCAGGTAGAGACCACGCTGGTCTGCGCCGACGTCGATCACCCGAGCGCCGATCGCCCGTACGTCGCGCTTGCAGCCCAGGAGCTCTCGTCGCGTATGTCGCTCGTCACGCCAGAGGACGTCTCGCTCCCCGACGATCTCACCGCTGGAGGCGCACCGTTGCTCTGGCCGATGTCAGCGCACATTCACGCGATGTGCGGGCGTGCTCGCGCGCTCGGCGCCAGGAGCATCTTCACCGGGCTCGGCGGCGATGAGCTCTTCGAAGGGACCGCCCGGAGCGCAGGGAACCTGCTTCGCCACGGCCATCCATACCTCGCGATCGAGAGGGCGCTCGCGTCCGCGGAGGGAGGCCTCGGGGCGAAGACGCGCGCGCTCGCGCTCGACGTGCTCTGGTCCTCTGCAAGAGCATCGCTTCCGCAGATGATGCGGTTCGCGATCGCACGTGGCGCGCCACCGACCCTTCCGACGTGGCTCCGGCCGAGTGTCCACGCGCTCGCGGATGAGGCCCTTGCGCGCGCGCGGCAATCATCACCCCGGTGGGAGGCGACACCGCAGGAGAAGATGGAGCGCGTCTTTCGCTGGGAGCATCTCGACATCTACGCATTCGATGGCGGCACCTTCGAGCAGACAAGCGGCTTGCCACGGCTCGACCCTTACCTCGACACCGAGCTCGTGCGCGCGTGGGCGGGGCTGCCGGAAGAGGAGCTTCGTCGCGACGGGGTCCCGCGGGCGGTCTTGAGAGCGGCTGCGCACGAGCTGCTTCCCGCACGGATCGTGGAGCGCAGAGATAAAGCCTGGTTCGAGCCCGCACTCACGGCGGTCTTTCGTGCAGTTTCTCGCGCGCAGTGGCAGAGTCTCGCGCGAATGACGGCGCTTGCGGATCTCAAGCTCGTGGAGCCGAGGGCCTTCGCCGCCGAGCACGAGCTGTTCGCGAACGATCCTGCCGCGCACCCGGATGGCTGGATGCGTCTCTGGCCGGCGCTCGCATGCGAGGCCTTCGTCCGCGGCGTCCACGATCTGCCCGGTCGCTTCGTCGGAGCGCGCGCATGACGGACACGAAGGCGCCCCTCTGGCTCGCGACGCGCGAGGAGGATGGTGACGTCATCTTCCGCATCGGTCGTCTCGGCGACAAGCTGGTCGCTGAGTGGCCCTTCCTCTGCACGCTCGTTGCGGAGCCCGACGGCAGCGCGTTCACCCTCGAGCCCGCGGAAGATTCAGACCCGCTCCTCTTCGAGAAGGTGCGCCGTGGCGCAGCGCGCGCGATGGTCGAGTCCTTGAAGGGCCGCCTATCGCTCCATGCGGGCGCGGTCGCCATGCATGGGTGCGCTGTCGTGCTGCTCGGCAGGAACCACGCAGGCAAGTCCACCGCGATCGCCGAGCTATGCATGCGAGGCGGCGCGCTGCTCGCCGACGACATCGCGTTGCTCGACGAGCGCGATGGTCGTGTTTTCGTGGAGCCCACCGAAGGCCACCACTGGCTCGACCAGGGCTCACGACAAACGCTCGGTCTGCCCGCCGACGACGATGAGGCGACGATGAAGGTCGGCGTGGGCGCGGGGCTCGTGTCCGCCGCCGCGGCACCTCTTGCAGCGGTCGTGTCACTCGCGTTCGGTGAGGGACCAGCGCGTCTCGAGCCACTCACGGGGCTGTCGGTGGTCGCAGACCTGGTGCCGTCCGTCGTGCGTTTCTCGGTGGACGATTCCGGCGCCCATCAGCGAGAGCTTGCGGGCCTCATGAGCTTCGCGACGCGAGTCCCTTTCTATCGGCTGACCCGACCTCTCGACTTGCGTCTGGTGCACGAAGGAGGGAAACTACTCGAAGGATTGCTCCGCGGAGGGGACCGTTGACGGCGCCGGAAATCACCAAGAACTCTCGATTCGGCGTCCCGCGCCACGTGTATGCGCGCACCTTCGGGGACGAGCTCGTCCTCCTCGATTTCGGGCGCGGTGACTACTTCGGCCTCGGGGATGTGGGCGCCGTCATGTGGTCGACGTTCGAGCAAGGCGGCTCGATCGGCGATGCGGTCGCGCGGGTCGTCTCGACGTTCGACGGCGCGGAGCCACCTCAGGTGGAGCGGGACCTCGTCGACCTGGCATCCGACCTTCTTCAGCAGGGACTTCTCACAGTGGAACCTGCCTGAGCGACCCCCTGACGCGACTGGCACGCGACCGCCTGACGCGAGCGGCACGCGACCGCCCACACCCCAACTAACGCTAGTTCTCTTCCATGATGTGCTACGATTACGTTCAGTGAGGTCGAGATGAAATCCTTCCGACTCTTTGTTTGCATTGCTTCTGGTGCGGTGATGGCGGGCGGCTTGGTTTCGGGCTGCGGTGGAGACGACACAGTCGTTTCTCCCGGCTCCGACGGTGGCAAGGACGCCACCACCGATGGCAGCAACTTCGTCGACGGGTCCAGCCAGGACAGCGGTGGCCAGGATGGTGGCGGTGACACCGGCGTCATCGTGGACGCAGGTCCGCCGCCCACGGTCACGGACTTCGTGGCTCACCTCGAGCAAGCGTACTGCACGCGCATCGCGCAGTGCTGCGTCGCTGCGGATGCCGGGACCATCAGCAACGCCAAGTGCCTCTTCGCCGCGCACCCGGACGGGTTCCTTGGCGCATCGACCGGCATCATCCAGCTCCTCGATGAGGCAGCCGATGGTGGCGGCACCCATATCAACAACCTCGTCGTCGACTCGCAGCTCGCGAAGAACTGCTATCAGGCCACGTCGCTCGTTCCGTGCAGCCTCGGCACCACGCTGGCCAACCAGGTCATTGCCAGCTGCTTCAACGCCGTTCAAGGCAAGCTGGCCATCGGCGGCGCTTGCGAGACCTCGGTCGAGTGCAAGCAGCCGGCATACTGCAAGTACGCCGACGGTGGCGCCGCGACCGGCGTTTGCACGGCACTGGAGGCGGTCGGTTCGCTCTGCAACGCCGTCCCCGGCACCAGCTTCGATCAGGGAGCCCGCGGACAAGAGGCGTGCTCCTCCCGTTCGTCCGGCGTTCCTGCAGCCTACTGCGACAACGAGTTCCTCGACTACACGCTGAAGCCGATCGATCAGTGGAAGTGCGCAGCGGGTAACGCGAACAGCGGTATCTGCGCCTACGACACGGCGTGCGTGAGCAACCTCTGCGATCCGACCACCGGAACGTGCACGCCCAACCTCGACCTCGCGTCCAGTTGTAGCATCCTGAAGTAGGGGTGGGGCTGCGCGCAGCTGCTGAGTCGTTCGCGCTGCGGGCAGTGCTCCTGCTCGCACCGCTGACGATCGTCTGGCCGGGGGAGACCACCGGCTGGGTCCTCGCGTTCGGGATCGCGATGCTCGCGCAGTTCGCCGGCTCGGCCGCCATCGGCCTCCGCGAGCAACGGCTCCAGGAAGCGCTCTACGTTCGCGCGGGTGAGAAGCTCGCCATGGCCAGCGCGATGACGCCGCTGCCCCTGCCAGAGATCGGCCCGGAGCTCGCGCTCGGTCGTGCGCTCTTTTCTCGTGCGCGGTTGCTCGCCTATGTCCGTCCCACCATCGCGGGTGAAGGAGCCGCCATCGCCGTCGCGATCATCGCGGTGGGCGTGTCACCATGGCGACTGTCGCTCGTCCCCCTTGGGCTGGGCGTGGCGGCTGCCGGCGCGCTCTATGTCGTCCTCCACCGGGCCGCGCTCGTGCGGGAGGCCGTGGTCCAGGACCGCTTCACGGATCTCTACGGTCATCTCGCGTTGTTCCTGGCCGAGCGTCAGGAGCGGATCGCGCAGGGCGCCGCGGAGCCTTTCGTGCGCGAGCTACGTGAGCGCGCCGCCGCACACCGAACAGCATCACTTGCGGCCACGAAGGTTCGCACGCTGGTCCGGCGAGTTCCGCTCGCGGTGGCGGTGATCGTCGGGATCGTGTGTGGGCAACGCCTCGGGGTCGCGTCGTCGTTGCATCCCTCGCAGCTGCTCGCGGCGGCGATCCTCGCGCAAGGTGGCGCCGCGGTCTTCTCCGCGATCGCCGAGCGCGCGCAGCTCTCGCGACACGCTGCACCTCTCGACGACCTCCTCGCGATGCCGACGGGCGCCCTGGGCGGAGACACGGCGCCCGGCCCGTGCGAGGCGCTCGATGGCCGCGACCTTCACTATGCGTACCCCGGCGGGCGCGAGGTGATCACCGCGCTCTCCTTCCAGGTTCGCAAGGGTAGGCCGCTGGTCCTTCGCGGCGACAACGGGTCCGGCAAGAGCACCGTGCTGCGCCTTGTCTGCGGGCTCGCCGCGCCAGCAGCCGGCGATATCTCGTTCGACGGCGTGGACACGACTCGACTCGATCTCTCCGCGCTGCGTACGCGTGTGGCGTTCGTCTCTCAGCAAACGCACTTCGACCCCAACGTCACCGTCGACGACGCGATGCGTGCGCTCGGCGGTTCGATAGCTGACGACTCCATCAGCGATGCGCTTGCTTCCGTCGGCTTCACGGAGCTCGGTGCTCTGCGCGCGAAGGCCATGGGAACGCTGTCTTCCGGACAACGTCGCCGCGTGCAGCTGGCGCGTGCCTTCGCTCTCGAGCGTCCGATACTCGTGCTGGACGAGCCCGAAGCGGGCCTGGACGCCGCGACGCAGCGGCTCGTGCGCGAGCTGGTGCTGATGCACGCAGAGAAGCGACTCGTGGTCGTCGCTACACACTCCGAGCTCTTCGACCCCGGCGTGCGGCTCTCCGGTATCGTTGCGCCCGTGGCCGTTCTGTCATGAGCAGGCTGTTCTCCTCCGCGCCCGAGCGCGAGATCCTGCGCCGCGCGTCCGGCGCTCCTCCCATTGCGAGCGTGGATGCCGCAGAGGTCGCACGGGCAGCGCGCGAGCACGGCGTCGAGAGCGTGCTCACCCGTGGACAGGAGGCGCACGCTTCGCGGAGGGACACGGCGATGGAGCTCGCCCATCAGGTGTTGCTCTCGGAGGTCGCGCGCATCGGTGATGGGCTTGCTGAAGCTGGCATCGACGCGATCCTGTTGAAGGGGCTCTCGCTCGCGCAGCGCTTCTACCACCCGTCCTGGTCGCGGCCTTGCACCGACGTGGATCTTCTGGTCGAGCCGCACATGCTGCCGCGCGCCGAAGAAGCGCTGACGCGGCTTGGCTACTCCGTGGAGCAGGGCGCGCGCGGGAGCTTCTTCAGGGAGCGCCACTTCCACATCAGCTTCTTCGCGGAGGGTCGCCTGCCCATCGAGCTGCATTTCCTGGCGTACCGCGGCTTCGGCGCGGAGCTCACTGCGCGCGACCTCTTCACGGGCAGCGAGCCGTTGTCCGCGGTCCACCCTGCGCTGCGGACGCCGGCCACCGCACGCGAGATCGTCTTCCTTGCGGTGCATGCTGCCGCGCACCGGTTCGAGCGCATCGGATGGTTGCTGGATCTCGCTCTCATCGCCCGCGCATGCGGTGATGGCCCGTTCGCTGCCGCCGCAGAGTTCGCAGAGGCCCGAGGGTTCCGCCGTCCGTTCGCGGCGGCCATGTCGCTCTTGCGCGAGCACTTCGGACTGGGCGCCGAGTTCGCCTCTCACGACACCGCGGTCGTGCGTGCAGCGTCGCGCGCCGCGCTGGCCGTGGCTCACGCGCCGTCATCGCGCGTTGCTAGCGCCGCGACGCGCCTCCTTTACACGCTCTGCCTCTGCGACGGTCCGCAGGCGCGCGCGCGCTTCCTCACGCGCACCTTCATCGACAAGATCGTGATCCCTGCGTGACCGCTCCCAGGCTCACCATCGCGATTCCGTTCGTGGACGAGGCCGACGTGCTCGCGGACGCGATACGCTCGGTGTTCGCGCAGACATTCACCGACTGGGAGCTGCTCCTCGTGGATGACGGATCCACCGATGGGTCCCTGGAGATCGCGAAATCCGTGCGCGATCCTCGGGTGCGCGTGGTCTCGGATGGGCGAAGGAGAAGACTCCCCGCGCGCCTCAATCAGGTGATTTCCGAGGCACGAGGTGAGCTCGTCGCTCGGATGGATGCAGACGACATCATGCATCCCACCCGGCTCACGCGCGAGATCGCGATGCTGGACGCGCAGCCCGACGCCGCCGCAGTGGGGACGTTCGTCGCGTACTACCTTGGCGATGCGGACCCGCCGCTGGTGGGCGAGACATGGGTGCCCTCGACCGGGCGGGGCGCGCTCCTCCAGGGTGCCGTGCCGCACGCGACGATGGTCTCGCGCAGGGCGTTCTCCGCGCGCTTTCCCTACGACGAGACCCTGGACCGCGCGGAGGATCGCGACTTGTTCTGTCGGACCTTCGGGCTCGTCCGCTTTGCCGTGATCCCGGAGCCGCTGTACGTGATCAGGCCGCGTACGCATGCCACGGCGTTCCTCCCGAACTACATGAAGAGCATGGAGCAGAATCGGCTCCTCTACTGGCGGCATGGTCCGCGCCTCGCGGGGCTGCGCGGAACGGCGTCAGCGGTGCTGGGCTCGTATGCACGACAGGCGGTGTACCGCGTCGCCTCTCGCGTGGGCCTCGTCGATACGCTCGTTCGGCGTCGTGGTCGGCTGGCGACTGCAAGCGAGAGTCGGCTGGTGACCGAGGCCATCGAGGCGACTGCCGCGGCGCACGTTCCCGGCCTCAGCGAGCGTGCTTCCGCGCGAGCGCCCTGACCTCGTTGAGGGCGCGGTGCACGGCGTCCTCATCGGTGCCGCGCGCAACGTCCGTTGCGATCTGCTCGAGCGAGCGCTGACCGTCGAAGGCAGAGAGAATGCCCTGCACGCGCGCGCCCTCCTTCGTGAGCGTTGGCTTTGCAGTGGGTGCGCTGCTGAGGAGCGCATCCAAAGACATCACCTCGCCCTGGAAGGTGCTCTGACGGGGCCCCGCTTGCCGTTCGCCGCTCGGGCGGACCACGGTGTGAGACCACGCCCATTCGCTCCCGTCCGTGAGCGCGGAGAGCGAGACCTCCACGCGGTCGCCGGAGGCGAGTTGCACAGGACTGCGGAAGGGGAGGAACGAACGAGCGTACGTTCGCTGCGTACCCGGCGCGGTGTCGTAGGAGATGCCCGGAAGGACGTCCGTCTCGAACCAGACGCAAACGCCTTGCGCAAGGCCCTCGCGCGTGACGCGGACGGAGCCATCACCGTTCACGCCGCGGGGCGGGACGTCGCCATAGGTCAGCTCTGCCCACGTGAACGGCTCCGTGAGGACGTCGTCAGCGGTGATCGGCTCGTTGCGATCGGTGTGTAGCGAGCCGTGAAATACCTGTTCGACCGGCGCAGTGGGGATCCCGAGCGCGGCGACGGCCTTCCGTGCAGCATCGAGCCTCTCGCACAGCGCCGGGGCGCGGACCACCGCGGCGATCAGGCGATCTCGGGTGGGAAACGCGACGCCTGGAGGCCGCAGCCAGCTCTTTCGCGCGTGCCGCACGAGCCGGAAGTTGTCGTGGAAGAGCGGCGAGGTGCCACGAAGATCGTAGAAGAGGACGTCGGCGAGCTCCGGGGGTGTCAGCTCCCACGCCGAACCCTGAATGAACGTGATGCGATCAGCGACGCCCGCGGCGCGGGCCAGGTCACGACCGACCTCGATGGCGTTGGAGAGATCGATCGCGAACACTCGGCGCGCGCCGAGCTTTGCGGCCACGATCGCGAACAGGCCGACGCCGGTCCCGAGATCGATGACGACGGAGTCCTTCGTCGTGGTGCGCGCCAACGCCTCGCTGTATGCGCGGACGCGAGCCTGATCCTTGGCCATGGCGCAGTAGTCGTAGACGCCGTACACGCGCCGAATGTAGCAGGCAGGGACCCAGAGCGAGCCGCGAAATGAGAGCCGCGAAGTCGGAGCCGGAGGTCGCGGCTCACGTCACGGTGACCGATGCTCCGTCACCAGCACGTTGCACACGATTCCCTCCGCGTGGGCCTGCGGCGGCTCGATCGTGACGTCCTCGGGCGCTCCGTATGCCGCGATCAGCGCGAGGTGTTCGTATGCGCACGGCGTCAGCACGAGGGGCCTTTTGCCGCTCGCGCGAAGTGACAGACCACGCGCGATCTCGGGCGCGCGGTCCTCCGCCGCGGAGCTCCCCGGCCGCTCCGCGCCTGGCCACGGCAGCGCAACGATCGCAAAGACGAACGCCAGAGACGCCGCCCACGACGCGCGCAGAGAGACACGTGCTGTCGTCCATGCGCGCACCGACGTGAACGCCGCGGCCACGAGCAGCGGATACACGATGCACAGCGCGCGCGCCGGATGGTGTGTGGGTGCGCCGTCGTTCAGGGCGCCGTAGACCAGGAAGAGCAGCACCGTGAGGCACGCGCCGAGCGGCCTTGCGAACGCATCGCGCACGTCTTTTCGGAGAGCGACGCCGAGGACCGCGAGCACGACCAGCGCCGCGATCTCCTTCTGATCGCCCAGCACTACGCCAGGGTAGAACCAGAGCTGGGTCAGCAGAGAGCCACCCGCCTGTCCCGACCGCTGCCGAAAGCGCGCGACCCGCAAAAGGAAGTGAAGCGCGTCACCGTGCGCATGCGCGTTCCACGCGAGCCATCCGAACGGCCCCAGCGCCAGCAGCGCGACGACCGCCGCACCGAGCTCACGCTGCTTCGTGTTCCATGCGCGCCGCGCCACGATCGGGACCGCAGCCAGCGCCACCGCCCACGCCTCGTAGCGACAGAGGCACGCCGCGAGGATGCACGCGGCGAACACGAGGTCGCGGCGCGCGAGCGGCTCACGCGCGGAGAGGCCGAGGATCCCGGCGCTCGCGAGGCCCGCGGTGAGCGCCTCCGGCACCGTGGCCACGGACAACCAGGCCATCCACGGCAATGCGAACGCGGCGAACGCGATCACGGCGGCCCCTGCGACATGCCGTGCACGAAGCGCCCACCAGAAGAGCAGCGTGGCGCACACGCCGAGCACGAACGCCGTCGCGCGCGCCACGGCGAGCGAGCGTCCGAACGCGAGCATGCTCGTGCCGTACACCCAGAACGGGAAGGGGAGCCAGCTGGTTCCGCTCGGATCCAGCCGCGGCGCATGCGCGAACTGCTCCGCGATCACCGTCCGCGAGTAGTCGTCATCCGAGATCTGCGCGAATCCGCCACGGAGAACCAGGTAGGACAACGCGCATTTCGCGAGCACGAGCGCGACGGGCTCGAGCCACGCGGCTCTGGATGCGCTCGCGTCGGCCTTCTCCCCGGACACGAGCCTCTGCCCTCCCCTGCTCTACTTGGGCGCGTCGGCGGGCTTGTCTTGCGGCGTGCTCATGCCCTTGTCGCCAGGCTTGTCTGAAGGCTTGTCTCCGGCCTTGTCTGAAGGCTTGTCCTTGGCGTCGGGCGCGCGGGGTGTTCCCTGCGTGCTCATCTTCTGGGCCTTCTGCTGCTCGGCCGCGCGCTCTAGCCCGCGGTCACGCGAGGACGAGAGGTAGGCGAGCGTCACGCTGGTGAGCATGAACGTGGCCGCGCAGACCGCAGTGGCGCGCGTGAGGATGTTGCCCGCACCGCGTCCGCCGAACACCTGAGCCGCACCGCCGCCACCGAACGCCGCGCCCATTCCGCCCCCTTTGCCCTGCTGGAGGAGGACAACGAACATGAGGATGAGGCATGCGCCGATGTGAATGATGTCGATGAAGGTCTGCAGCATGTGGGGGCTCTAGGATTGGGAGTGAGGGCGAATCAAGCCGGCTCCGCACAACGGGCGATAGCACCGAAAGAAGCGATCTCCAAGCTCGCTCCGCCGATGAGCGCCCCGTCGATGTTCGGGCAGGCAAACAGGGTCTTCGCATTGTCGGGCTTCACCGACCCGCCGTAGAGGATGCGGCAGCGCTCGGCCAGCGCCTTGCTCTCGGCGGCTAGCCACGCGCGGATGCTGGCGTGCACCTCCTCGGCGTCGGTGGGGGTGGCGACCTTGCCCGTGCCGATGGCCCAGACGGGCTCGTAGGCGACGGTGACGGGGATGGTCGCATCCGCCAGCGTGGTGAGCACCGCACGGACCTGGCGCTCCACGACCTCGATTGTCTTGCCGCCCTCACGCTCGGCGAGCGTCTCGCCGACGCACACGATTGGCTTCAGGCCGGCAGCAACGGCGGCCCGCGTCTTTTCCGCCACGGAGCTGTCCGTCTCGCCGAAGATCTGACGCCGCTCGCTGTGGCCGATGATGACATACGTGCATCCTGCATCCAGCAGCATGGGCGAGCTGACCTCACCCGTGAACGCGCCCGTGTCCTTGGGGTACACGTTCTGCGCGGCCACACCCACGCTCGACCCGTCACACTCGTGCGCGATGGCCGCAAGCGCCGTGAACGGCGGCGCGATGACGATCTCCGCGGAGACGGTCTTCGAGAGCTCCACGCAGGCATGCGCAAGCTGCAAACCGGAGGGGCCTCCGTGGTGCATCTTCCAGTTTCCTGCGATGAGGGCGGGTCGCGATACATGCATAGTGCAATTATCTCCGGAGGGCTTCGATGCCCGGCAGCTTCTTGCCTTCGATGAGCTCGAGCGAGGCGCCGCCGCCCGTCGAGATGTGCTTCATCTTCTCGGCGATGCCGTCCTTCGCGGCGTGGACCGCGGCGGCGCTGTCACCACCGCCCACCACCGTGAACGCGGGAGAGTCGGCGATCTCGCGCGCCACGCCAAACGTGCCCTTCGCGAACGCCGCCTTCTCGAAGAGGCCCATGGGCCCGTTCCAGAAGATGGTCTTCGCGGTCGCGAAGCTCTTGCCGAAGAGCTCCACGCTCTTCGGGCCCACGTCGAGCGCCATGAAGCCTTCGGGGATCTCGTTCGCGGAGACGACCGTGCCCTCGGAATCGGTGAGTGACTTGCCCACGACGACGTCAACCGGCAAGAGCACGTCGATCTTCCGTGACTCCGCCTTTTCCAGCAGCGTGCGCGCGAGCGAGAGCTTGTCTCCCTCGACCTTGGAGGCCTGCACGTTGACGCCCTTCGCGGCGAGGAACGTGTTCGCCATGGCGCCGCCGATGACGAGGGTGGAGATCTTCTCGAGCAGCGCCTCGATCACGAGGATCTTGTCGGAGACCTTCGCGCCGCCAAGGACCGCGACGTACGGCTTGTCGGGGGTGGTGAGCAGCTTGCCGAGCGCGTCTATCTCCTTCTGGAGAAGGAATCCCGCGCCGCGCTCGGGAAACATGCGCGCCACGCCGTGAACGCTGGCGTGCGCGCGATGCACGGCGCCGAACGCGTCGTCCACGTACACGTCCGCGAGGTCGCGCAGCGCCTTCGAGAAGTCTGGGTCGTCCTTCTCCTCTTCGGGATGGAAGCGGAGGTTCTCGAGCAGGCAGATCTGCCCCGTGCGCAGATCGTTGATGACCTTCTTCGGGGCGTCCCCGATGCAGTCGTCCGGCAGGTGGACCTCGGCGCTGAGGAGCTCCGCGAGGCGTGCGCCCACGGGCTCGAGGGAGAGACCTTCGGTGTTGCCGGGCTTCGGCCTGCCAAGGTGGCTGGCGAGGATCACGCGCGCCTCGCGCTCGAGGAGGTGCTTGATGGTGGGGAGTGCTTCGCGGATGCGGCTGTCGTCCGTGATCTTCCCGTCCTCGAGCGGGACGTTGAAGTCGACACGAACGAACACCTTCTTGTTCTCCACGGGGAGATCGGTGACCGCGGTGATTCCGTCAAAAAAGGTGGTGGTGGTGGTGGCCACAGGGGACTCCTAGAGCTGCTTCCCGATGAGATGGGCGACGTCGATCATGCGGTTCGAGAAGCCCCATTCGTTGTCGTACCAGCTCATGACCTTGGCGAAGTTGTCGCCCAGCACCTGCGTGACCGTGGAGTCGAAGATCGAGGAGCGCGGATCGCCGATGTAGTCGCTCGAGACGAGCTCGTGCGTCTCGTAGCCTAGGATGCCGTTCATTGGCCCGTCCGCCGCTGCCTTCATCGCTGCGTGGATCGAGTCCTTCGTCATCGGCTTCTCCGACTGGAACGTGAGGTCGATGACGCTGACGTCCATCACGGGGACGCGCATGGACTGGCCGTCGAGCTTGCCCTTGAGCGCGGGGATGACCTCGGCCATGGCCTTTGCTGCGCCGGTGCTGGACGGGATCATATTCTGTGCGGCCGCGCGCGCGCGACGAAGGTCGCCCTTGCGGTGCGGCACGTCGAGCACGGTCTGATCGTTCGTGTACGCGTGGATGGTCGTCATGAGGCCGGCCTTGATGCCGAACGTGTCGAGCAGGACCTTGGCGACGGGCGCGAGGCAGTTCGTGGTGCAGGAGCCGTTCGAGACGATGTGGTGCTTCGCCGCATCATAGATGCCGTCGTTGACGCCCATGACGAGCGTGGCGTCCTGACCCTTGCCGGGCGCGGACAGAACGACCTTCTTCGCGCCGGCCTGGTGGTGGATCTGCGCCTTCTCGCGCTCCAGGAAGAGACCGGTGCACTCGAGGACGATGTCCACGCCGAGCTCCTTCCACGGCAGCTTCGCGGGGTCCTTCTCTGCGTAGACGTTCGGCTTGTGGAGGCCAAAATCGATGGCGCTCTCGAGCGCCTGCGCGTGGTGCTTCGCCTGGCGGTGGACCGTGTCGTAATTGTAGAGGTGCGCGAGCGTCTTCGCGTCCGTGAGATCGTTGATCGCGACGAGCTGGAGGTCACGGATGCCGCGCTGCTCGAGGGAGCGGACGATGCAGCGACCGATACGACCGAAACCGTTGATGGCGATTTTCCTCATGGTGGGACCAACCTAGCGTGGCCCCCAGGGAGCGGCAAGGCCCCACGAAATGACGCGCATTTTGCGACCTCCCAAGCCATTCGCCACGTCAGGCGGTCTCGCCCCTCTAGGGCGTCGTCATGTCGAGTCCTTCACGGTAACGTTCAGCGCCGATGGCAGCTCCGCGACTCAGGCACGCCGCCGTGGCAGCACGGTACGGGCTCACTCGCACGCTCGAGATCGTGGAGCGAGGCGTCGACGCGCTCACGCTCGGGCTCTTCTCCGATGCCTGGATCGACGCGCTGACGGCGCGCTTCTATTCAAGGTCCTCGCACTACCTTGGCGATGAGCACAACCTGCGCGGGCTCCTGGACTGGGAGGCCGCGGCGATCGAGGGTCACTTTCCGCCGCGCGGGCGCGTGCTCGTGACGAGCGCGGGCGCGGGACGTGAGGCGCTTGCGCTGGTCGCGCGAGGCTACGAGGTCGTCGCGACGGAGTGCGTCCCGGCGCTGCGCGCGCGGCTCGGCGAGAACCTCGCGGGCGCGCCATCGGCCACGGTCCTGCTCGCACCGCCCGACTTTGCGCCCAGAGGCCCCTTCGCCGCATGCGTCCTCGGATGGTCCGCGTACACGCATCTCGCGGGACGTGCACGGCGTGAGGCGTTCCTCGCTCGCCTGGCCAGGGAGCTCGCGCCGGGGGCGCCGGTGCTCATCTCGTACCTGGGCGTGCCCCAGCACGGCGGAGGCGCGCGAGCTGCCGCCGCTCTGGCCAGCGCGCTGCGTGTGCCGTTCGGGGGCCGCCGGATCGAGGTGGGCGAGACGACGCTCCCGGCGTGCTTCCATCGCTACTACATGCCAGGAGAGGTGGCCGCCGAGACGCGCGCGGCGGGTTATCGTGTCGTCCTCGAGGCGCAGTACCCGTACCATCACATCGTCGTGCGCGCCCCGGAGTGAGGCCACGCTCACCCCGGACCAGCATCGACGGAACCCGGAGCGCCAGCATCGCCGCCGCCGTCAGTCCCGGCTTCGGAGCCGCCATCGTTCGCGGGGGGAGCGTCGGGATCCGCGCAGCCGGCCTTGTTGGTGGTCGCGTCCACCTTGCAGGTCTGGTCGATGAGCGCGCAGTCCGTGCGTGTGACCTTCTGGGGACCCTCGGCGTCGCTCACGCATCGCACGGCCATGGTGCCGTCGCACGAGCCTTCGATGGGGACGCCCTTGCACGCGGCAGTGTCGCGGAGGAGATCCTGGACCTTCGGGCCGAACGTCGCGTAGCTCTCGCCGAGCAAGCTGCACGGGTATTTCCAGCCCTTGAAGGAGCCGCTCACCGTGGCGACGACCTCAAGCTCGCCGTCGGCGCCCTTGTGGATCAGCGGTCCGCCGGAGTCGCCGCTGCAGGGCTGCGCGTCGTCCTTGCCGAGGCCCACGTAGGCCTCGTACGAGTCCATCAGCGTGAGATCCCAGAACTCGTCGAGCGCGCTCTGGTTCGCGGCGATGTACTCGTCGCCCTCCATTCCGCGGATGTAGCTGTAGTATGCATCCTTGTTCTCGAACATGGCGTGCAACGGCTGGCCGCTCGCGGCGCGGAGCGTGACGGCACCGGCGCGGCGCTGACCGCTGTTGCGCTCGCGGTCGCGAACACCGAAGCCGATCGCGGTGTAGATGGTGCCGACCTCGGCCGGTCCGAGCGAGCCCTTGATCACGCGGAGAGGCTTCACGTCGGTGATGGGCTTCTCGAGGATGTAGATGGAGACGTCGGAGCCGTACTTCACGAAGCCGCCCTCATCGATCGGAGAGAGGACCACGGTCTTCGCCTTCACGAGCTCGATGGGCTTCGTGGAGTCCGGACCGACGGCGAAGTACACGTCGTCGTCGTCGATGTAGCGGTGGTTCTCGGGCGGGCCTTCGGTGGCGCAGTGCTTCGCGGTGAGGACCATGTCCGGTGCGATCAACGTCGCGGTGCAGAAGTAGCTGAAGCTGCCATCCGCTCCCTTGTTGCCGATGGAGCCGATCGCGTTGAGCTTCGCGCCCGTGGCATCCACCCCGCCGACGATGTTCGAGTCCGAGCTCGATGCGACATCCGAGGAGGACGAGCACGCGGTGGCGAGGGAGAGACCCACGACTGTGAAGGCTGCAAGGATGAGAGAGCGCATACCGACAATAGTGCACGATGTAAGCCAATGTCGGCGAGCCGCCATGTGCCTGAAATCAGGCGTGTTCACGCCGCTCAACTGGCCTCGACTGGATCGAGCCTGATCCCGCGCCGAGACACCTTTTGCCCATCGAAGGGCCCCTTGGTCTCAGGCACGTACACGTGCGTCGAGCCGCTTCAGCACCGAGGCCGCGAGGCCCGCTTGTCGCCCTTTGCCCCGGGCAGCGAGCGCGACGGTGGGACGCGCGTAGTCGGCGTGCGCGAGCAACCACGAGAGCGGTGCATCCGCGAGCGCGGGTCTGCCGAGCATCGTGAGCACGAGCTCCACGGTCTCTGGTGCGCGGATCATCCCGAAGTCGCGCAGCACCGCGCCGAGCGTCGAAGGCGTGAACTCTCGCGCCGCGAGGCCCTTCATGCCGGCGACGCCCGTGATCGCGATCGTGCGCACCGTGCAGCCGTTGTCGGGGCAGGCGAGGAGACGCTCGAGCACCAACGCAGGATCGTCCGCCGCGTAGTCGAGGAGCCACGCCGGCACGGACGCCTTGCCGAACTTCTTCGTGAGCGCCGCAGCGCCGCCGAGCGAGAGCGCGAACCCGTCAGCGACGCCGCGTACGTCCTTGTCCTTCTTCCCGGCGTGCTCGTACAGCGCTTCTTGCGCGAGGAAGCGCGGCTTGTACCTGGCAGCGGCGCCCTTCGACGCGCGGTGGAAGAGGAACGCGATGGTCTTCGCGACGCTTCGCTTGAACATCGGCTTGTAGATCAGGTAGCCGCGGCGGTCTGGCTTGGTCGTGGTCGCCTCGAAGC
>JANXLV010000236.1 GCA_025355005.1 Myxococcales bacterium
CCGGAAGAATCCGGTCGCGATCTCGTCGAAGATGAGGAGCGCCCCGCTGTCGTCGCACGCGCGCCGGAGCCGGCGCAGCACCTCGGCGCCGTGGAATCTCATGCCGCCCGCGCATTGTGAGAGCGGCTGACCGCGGTCAGACGTGGACGTGTCCATGGTCAGGAGCGGCGTGGTGAGAGGGCGGCAATTTGCAGGGTTTCGTGAGGGCACGGGCGTTGCGAGTCGCGCGGCGTGGTCGGGGGACTTGCGAAGCGGGCATTCAGGTACGAGCGTCGGCGTCCAGAGGTGACGACGCTGTATCGGGTAGTGCAGGAGAACGTGGAGACGCTGTTCTCGGCGGTGAGTGAGGGCGCAGTGAGCGTGTCGCTGCCAGGGTTCGTGAGGAAGGAGCTGTCTTCGTATCTGGAGTGCGGGCTCTTGTGCCGGGGGTTCGCGCGTCTGCGTTGCGGGGCGTGCGCGGAGAGCCGGGTGGTGGCATTCAGCTGCAAGGGGCGTGGGTTCTGCCCATCGTGCCTTGGTCGGAAGATGAGCGCGACGGCGGCGAATCTGGTGGAGCACGTGATGCCACGCGCGCCTCTGCGTCAGTGGGTGCTGACGATGCCGTTCGGGTGGCGCGCGCGTCTTGGGTACGACGGTAAGCTGCTGGCTGCGCTGCTGCGCATCTTCACGCGGACGGTACTTGCATTCTACAAGGAACGGAGCGGCGGTGAGAGCGGGGTAGTGTCGGTGATCCAGCGGACGCAATCGGACCTGCGGCTCAATCCGCACGTGCACGCGGTGTTCGTGGACGGCGGTTTTGCGGTGTCGGAGGACGCGCCGTTGCGGTTCACGTCACTCGGCCACCTGCGCACGCGGGAGGTGGGTGAGGTGCTGGAGCGAGCGAGCGCGCGGATGCGGCAGTACCTGAGCAAACGCGGTCTGCTCGGTGGCGTCGAAGCGGAGGAGGTGGAGGCTGCGGACGAAGCGCCGGAGTCGTCCCAGGAGACGCGAGGTCACGCAGAGCTGTGCGGCTCTGCGGCTTCAGGTCAGTCTCCGCCGGCGGGTCCGCAGTGGAAGAAGAAGGAGGGGAGCAAGCCTCTCGCGCACGTAGCCACGACGGCGACGGTGCTCGAGGGTTCGCAGTGCGCGTCGAAGGACGGGTTTACGCTGCATGCGGCGACGTGCGCAGGAGCGGAGGATGAGGGTGGCCGCGAGCGTCTGTTGCGTTACGTGTTGCGTCCGGCGGTGGCGCAGGAGCGCATCCAGAGGACGGAGGAGGGTCTGGTCCGCATCGCGCTGAAGAAGCCATGGTCGGACGGTACGGTGGCGGTAGAGCTGGACCCGTTGAGTCTGCTGTGCAGACTGGCGGCGAGCGTGCCCCCGCCGAAGCTGCACACGGTGCGGTATGCGGGGGTGCTCGGGAGCGCGAGCAAGCTGCGCTCGCGCGTGGTTCCGACGCCAGTGGCGAGTGGGGGGACGCGAGTGGAGGACGGCGAGCCCATGTGCAAGCGCAAGGGTCGCTACCGTCCGTGGGCGGAGCTCATGATGCGGGCGCTGAAGCTGGACGTGCTGGAGTGTCCGCGTTGCCGTGGTCGTATGAAGCTGCTCTCGCTGGTGACGGACGTCGCGGAGGCTGGGCGGTTCGCGCGCAAGCTGGGTGATCCGCCCGCTCTGCCGCCGCGCGCGCCTGCGAGAGGCCCTCCGTACTGGCAATCGCGAGCACTTCGTCGGCTCGCGGGAGCTGCTGCATGATCACCGAACGCGCCGGCATCGCGGCAGGGCGGAGGTGCGTGCGGAGCTGGAAAACAGCCTCTCGTCGAGCGACGGCGACCCCAGCGGAGACACGTCCGTGAGCCCGATGCCTCCGACAACCGCAACGAAGCTGCGACCCCGCCCAGCATCCCGTCCGTGTCCGCGGCGATTGATTTACCTACGCGCTCGCGCGGATGACGTCGATGCTCGGTCGCGGAATGACCACGCGCGAGTCCACCGAGGAGGTCTTCGAGAGCGTTCTTCGCCTCTTCGACGCGACCGGGATCGTCCTTGCGGAAGGATGGAATGCGCCCGTCTGGCATCTCTCGATCGGTGTGCCGGAGGACTGGATCCGCGATCACACCCGCCTGTCGGAGCAGGATCCCTCGCGAAAGTTCCTCCTGGAGTCCCCCACCGGGACCTGGTGGTGGGCGGAGAAGCATTCATCGAAGGTGGAGAAGCGCCTGGAGATCTGGCGGTGCTTTCGCCGGGCGGGCCTGCGTGATGCGATGGTCACGCGGCTTGCGAATCCCTTCCGCGACAACATCGTGTTTGCCGTCTATCGCTCGGGGCGGCCGTTCTCCGCGCGTGAGGCTGCAGCGTTCGACCTGCTCTACCCTCACCTCTCCGGCGCGGCGGCAAGCCGGCGCGCGTCGCTGCTCATCGACGGCAACACGCTGGGGCGATCGGCCTGCGTGGAGGTTGCATTCCCGAGCTGCGCCGTCGTCATCGACGCCCACGCACGCCGCCTGATCGGCCGCGCCGTCGACGTGCGAACGGGAGAGGCCTGGCGGCGCGTCGAGCGCGCGATCGCAGAGGCCGCGCGCCGGTCGATGCTGGCGGGAATCGGCGGGCGCACGCAGTTCTTGTGGCCAGGGCTCGCGATCGACTTCTCCGAGATCCCGGCTCGCGCACAGGAACGGATCCGTTTCGTCGGTCTCTTGCTGGAGGAGGGCGACTCCCACCCGGCGGTGGAGGCAGTGCCTGGCCTGGTGAGCACCCTCCTGTCGCCGCGTCAGCTTGCCGCGGCGCGCGCGTTCGGAGCGGGGGTCACCCTTCCGGAAGTGGCGCGACGTCTCGGGGTCGGCGTCGAGACGGCACGCTCCCACGTACGTGCCGCGTACGAGAAGCTCGGCGTACGGACGCGCGCGGAGCTCGTGCACGTGCTCCGCGGCCTGGACGACGAGCGCTGACGCCAGAAGCTGCTCAGAGGCAGACGCCGATCGACGTGCGTGTTCGAGATAACAATCGCGTAAACGCGTCAGGCGCGATCAAAGCTTCGGTTCCTGGACATGCAACGGCGTGTCGCCGTCCTCTTCCTGTCGCGGCGGATCCCGGTCGATGATCCGGTGCACCAGGATGAGAAGTGCCATGGGGCTGAAGCGCGCGAGGAATGCGAGGACGAGCGACCCGCCGATCACGACCAGCGCGAGCGGCTTCTGCGTCTGGGCGCCGATGCCGTTCGACACGGCGGCGGGCAGCAGGCCGAAGAGCGCAACCAGGGTGGTCATCAGCACCGGACGCACGCGCTTCTTGGTCGCCTCCAGCGCCGCCTCCTCCACCGTCATGCCCTCTCGCTCCCGCAGGCGCTGGTAGTAGGTGACGACCAGGATCGCGTCCTGGATCGCCACGCCGAAGATCGAGATGAAGCCCATCGCGGCGGACACGGAGAAGTGCACGCCAGTGACGTAGAGGGCGATGAGACCGCCAGCGACGGCGATGGGTATGTTGGAGAGCACTATCGCGGTGTCGAAGAGGTTGCGCGTGGACACATAGACCAGCGCCAGGATGACGAGCAGGGTGACGGGAATGATGATCGCAAGGCGCGCCTGTGCCTCCTTCAGCTCGTTCATCTCGCCGCTCCAGTCCACGTGCATGTCGAATGGCAACTTGACGCGGTCCGCGACCTTCGCCTGCGCCTCCTTCACCGTGCCCTCGAGATCGCGTCCGCGAACGGAGAACTTCACGGGCGTGTAGCGCAGCCCGTCTTCGCGGAAGATGACGGATGGCGAGTCCTCCAGCTTCACGTCGGCGATCTGCCCGATCGGGACGTTCCCGCTCTCGGTGGAGATGGTGATCTCCCGGATCGCCTCCACCGACTCCCGGAACTGCGGCAGCCACCGCACGGTGAGGTCGTAGCGTCGATCGCCCTCCAGGACCTGCGTCACGGCTTTCCCCCCGATCGCGGCCTGGATCACCGCCTCCACGTCGCCGGTGTTCAGGCCGTAGCGCGAGCAGGCGCGCCGGTCCGGGCTGATGCGTACGCTCGGCTGCCCCATGGACGGGAACAGACCAAGATCCGTGACGCCGGAGACCGTCTGCAGCGCGCCCAGGATCTCCTGCGCGTAGCGCTCGTTCTGGTGGACGTCAGGGCCATAGACCTTGATCGAGTTCTCGCCCTTCACCCCGGACGTCGCCTCTTCCACGTTGTCGCTGATGACCTGCGAAAAGTTGAAGGCGGCGCCGGGGAACTCGCGACGCATCTCCGCATCGAGCTCCTCGGTGAGCTTCTCCTTCGTGAGCCCACTCTCCCACTGCTCGAACGGCAAGAGCGGCGCAAAGAACTCGATGTTCTGGAAGCCCGCGACGTCCGTCCCATCGTCCGGCCGCCCCAGCTGCGATACCACCGTGACCACCTCCGGATGCTTGCGGTGCACCTCGTCGCACGGCCCCTCGTAGGGACATCCGCGCAGGATCGCGCGCATCTTGCTCACGTAGCGGCTCGATTGCTCCAGCGAGATCGACGTGGGCAGCGTGACGCGAATCCAGAAGTTGCCTTCCTCCAGCTTCGGCATGAACTCGCCGCCGAGCTGCGTGAAGATCGCCAGCCCGAACAGCGTGGGCAGCGCCGCGATCATCGCCATCTTGAACGGGTGGCGAAGCACGAACGCGAAGACGGGCTTGTCCATCCGATCGATGGTTCGCATCACGAAGTTCTCCTTCTCCTCCGCGTTGGCCGGGATCGCCACGTGGGAGAGGACCGGTGTCAGCGTGAGCGCCATGGTGATCGCGCCGCCGATCGCGAAGGCATAGGTGGCCGCCATGGGCGAGAAGATCACGCCAGCGACTCCCTTCATGGTGAAGAGAGGAATGAACGCCGTGGTGATGATCAGGGTGGAGAAGAACATGGGCGAGCTCACCTCCTCTGCGCCGGCAATGATGCGCTCGCGCATGGTCCCGCGGCCGTGTGCCCCCAGGTGACGGAAGATCGACTCCATCATGATGACGGACGAGTCGACCACGATGCCGAAGTCCACTGCGCCGAGCGAGATGAGGTTGGCGGGCGTGTGGGACGACACCATGCCCGAGAAGGCAATGAGCAGCGCCATCGGGATGTTGATTGCGGTGATGAGCGCCGCGCGCGCGTGGCCCAGGAAGATCCAGAGGATGATGCTGACCAGCACCATGCCCACCACCAGGTTCTCGAGCACCGTGTGCGTGGTGAGCTGGACCAGGTCTCCGCGGTCGTAATACGGAACGACCTTCATCCCCGGCGGCAGAACGTGGTTCTCCCGGATGTACTCGAGCCGCGCGTGGATGCCGCGCAGCGTGCTGGGCGTCTCGCCGCCGTAGCGCATGAGGACCACGCCCTGCACCACATCGTCGTCGCCGTCCCGCCCCACGATGCCGAGACGGGGCGAATGTCCGACCTCCGTCGTGGCGACATCGCGCACGCGGATCGGGATGCCGTCGTGCTGCGTGATGACGATGTCCTCTATGTCGTGCACGTTCCGGATCAGGCCCACGCCGCGGATCGTGTACGCCTGCTCTCCGATCGCGAGCCGCTGCCCGCCCACGTTGGTGTTCGCGTTCTGGATCGCCGTCATGAGCAGCGGCAAGGTCACCCCTTGCCCACGGAGCCGGAACGGGTCCACGGCGACCTGGTACTGCTTGGTCTCGCCGCCGAAGCTGACCACGTCGATCACGCCGGGCACCTGCTTCCACTGCCGCTCCAGGATCCAGTCCTCTGCGCTCTTCAGATCGCGCTTCGAGTACCCATCGCCGCGGAGCTCGTAGCGGAACACCTCCCCGATCGCATTCCACGGCGACAGCTGCGCACTCACACCGTCTGGCAGCTGGATCATCTGCAGCCGGTTCAGCACTTCCTGTCGCGCGGCCGCGTAGTCCACGCCCCACTTGAAGTAGCACTTCACGTCGGTGAGCCCGAACAGCGACTGGCTGCGAATGTGGTCCAGGCCGGGCATGCCGGACAGGCCGATCTCGAGTGGAACGGTGACGTACCGCTCCACGTCCTCCGCGCTCGTTCCGTCCGGCTGCGCGATGATCTCTACGAGCGGCGGACAGGGGTTCGGGTACGCCTCGATGTCGAGCTCTCGATACGAGTAGAGGCCGCCGGCGATGACCACCAGGGCAAGTCCGAACACCACCACCGGCAGCTTGATCGCGAGCGCGACGAGACGCTGAATCATCTCTTCTCGAGTACCTCCCGCTGCGCGCCAGCATTCTTATGCCTCCTTCAAGGAGGTACGTTCGGGCCTTATCTTTCCTTCAAACGCGCTGACGGGCGCAGTGCGCCCGACGCGCCCGACGCGCCCGACGCGCTCGAGCTGGCGAGGCGCGAGCTTATTTTTTCTTAGGGTGAGCGAGCATTGACCCCTGCGTGTCGCGTTCCCGCTAGAAGGAAGAGCGTGGACCGATTTCTCATCGTGGAGGACGACGCGCGTCAGAGGAGCGTGCTCGCGCGGGCGCTGTGCGAAGATGGCGACGCCGCGGAGAATGTCGGTACGATCGCCGAGGCCCGCGCGCTGCTTCGTTCGCGCCAGTACGACCTCGTCATCCTGGACCGCATGCTTCCAGACGGTGATGGGGTCGCGTTCTGCGAGGAGCTCCGTCGTCAGGGCATCCGCATCCCGGTCCTCATGCTGACAGCGCGTGGCGAGCTCACGGATCGAGTCACGGGCCTCACCAATGGCGCCGACGCATATCTCGTCAAGCCGTTCGAGCTCGACGAGCTCAGGGCAATGGTCCTGGCGCTGCTCCGCCGCGACCGGTTCGGCGCGCGCTTCGTGGATGGCGACTTCGTGATCGACTTCGTCGCACGCGAAGCGTGGTCGGGCGACCGGCGGCTCGATCTCACGCCTCGCGAGTTCGCCCTCCTGGCCAGGCTCGCGACTGCGGCGGAGGTCGCCGTGTCGCGGGCCGACCTGCTCCAGAGCGTCTGGCAGCTGAGCTTCGACCCGGGGTCGGGTGTGCTGGACGTTCACGTGAGCCACCTGCGCGCCAAGCTGGAGACGGACGCGTGGCGGCTCGAGACCGTGCGGGGCCTGGGCTACCGCTTCCGCAGGCAGGCACGAAGCAACCCGGAGCGCGTCAGCGGCGCCGGGCCCTCTGCGTGAGCCGCACCAGCACCAGGCCCGCGACTGCTGCGAGGCCTGCAAACATCGCCGACGACGATGGCCCGTTGCGGGAGGCCCTGCAGCCGCCGACCGCACCACCACCACCAGAGGCGGTGCACTGCGGCTGGGCCTCGCACACGACGTTCGCCGTGCGCGCCGGGAGCCGATCGTTCGAGAGCTCGGACTGGTCCGCTGAAGCACGCAGCACGAGGTCTGCGTTCATCGACGCATGCGAGAGCGTTCCATGCAAGCGCGTGAACCGCGCGCTTCCGCTCGAGAGGCCAGCGAACAGCGCAGTCACGTCCGCCGCCTGCACGTCTGCTGCGGACTGCGCGCTGGCGCCTGCGCCACCGTCACCCGGCGCGCCGGCCTCGGCCCCACCGTCGCCCGGGTCCGTTGCCGGTACGGGCAGCCAGTCCATCACGCTCCGACCGAGCTCGTTCGTCACCATGAACTGAGCGAGCGCGGCTTGTACCTGGCAGCGGCGCCCTTCGACGCGCGGTGGAAGAGGAACGCGATGGTCTTCGCGACGCTTCGCTTGAACATCGGCTTGTAGATCAGGTAGCCGCGGCGGTCTGGCTTGGTCGTGGTCGCCTCGAAGC
>JANXLV010000250.1 GCA_025355005.1 Myxococcales bacterium
GGGTTCCTTGTCGCAGGAATCCACGGCAAATGGTCGGAACTGTAAAACTTTAGCCTTACGCTAAAAGCGGATTCCGCCCAAAAAGCGCCCAAACTCTATTGACGGTGGGGGGTCCGAAGGGGGAAGCTGTCGCGCCCGCAAGGTTGAGGAGGCAGCCTCCTTATTTGGGAGTCTCACTCCCTCTGAAGCTTTGCCAGGGGCGATGAGTTCGGTTACTGGTTTCGGGTCTGATCTGGGGTTAACCTCGCGCGTTACTTTTTGCGTCACGAATTCGGCCAGCAGCCTCCGCACAGGAGCTCGCGGCGTCCTCTGAAGGAGACGGGTCAATGTCATCTCTCTGGAAGCACTACACAGACGGCAAGTGGGGCATGCACATCATCCTGTTCTGGTCGATCGTGACCATCGGGATCATCATCGAGCGTGCGCTCTACCTGTACGGCTCGTCGATCAACAAGGACGTGTTCCTCGCCACGATGCAGAAGTGCATCCTCGCGGGTGACGTGGCCAAGGCCGTGAAGATGTGCAGCGCCGCGAACGCGCCGCTCGCCCGCATCGTCCAGGCCGGTCTCGTCAAGGTGAACCGCCCCGACGAAGAAGTTCAGGCCGCGATGGACGAAGCCGCGCTTCGTGAAATCCCGAAGCTTGCGAAGCGCACCAGCTACCTGGCGCTCCTCGCGAACCTCGCGATGCTCACCGGCCTCCTCGGCACGGTGTCCGGTCTGATCGCCAGCTTCGGCGCCGTCGCCGGTGAGTCGGTCGACGCAAGCCAGAAGGCCCGCATCCTCGCCGAAGGAATCTCGGAAGCGATGAACTGCACCGCCTTCGGTCTCATCGTCGCCCTGCTCGGCCTCATCGGCTTCGCAGTCCTCAACGGCAAGACGCAGCAGCTGGAAGACGACATCAACGAGGCCTCCGTGCAGGTCCTCAACCTGGTCGTCACCAACCGCCAGAAGGTCAACCTCTCCGGCATGCCCCAAGCAGCGTAGTTGTCTCCGGTCCCTCGCAAGGCGAAGCCAAGCGAGGGACCAAGTCTCTAGTATCTGTTTTCGGGTGCAAGCGAAGCGAGCACCCTCTCCAAAGTGCCGTGACATCCCCGGCACGCTCCCCCCCCAGGCATGGTTTTTATGCCTCGGTCGTGTCGAGGCTTCGAGCGAGGCCAAGGCGCGACCGAGGAGCGCGCGGAGCGGACTCCTGTCCGTGAGCACGCACCGCAGGGAGCAACGCAGGGATCGCTCGAATGCTCGACACGAACGAGGCATAAAAATGGGTGGTGTGGATGTTGGTGGCGCTAGCGGTGGACGGAGGAAGACGGACTCGGAGGTCAACATGATCCCGATGATCGATCTTCTGATGGTCACCATCTCGTTCTTGCTCATCACGGCCGTGTGGTCGCACATGTCCCGCATCAACGCGGATGCGCAGGTGCCTGGTCCGCCGCGGCCCGATACCGAGCAGACCCCGCAAGAGCCGGAAAAGACGCTCCACATCGAGATGCGCACCCCGGACAAGTTCACGCTCATCTGGAAGCAGGGCGGGACCGTCGTCAGCACGGTCGACGTGGCTCGCCGCGACAACGTGATCGAGAACAACCACGTGAAGGAGGTCCACTACCCGGACCTCGGCGCGAAGATCGAGAGCGAGTGGAAGACCACGGGCCAGCACCGTGACGCCACCGACAAGAAGTTCGACCAGGCCGTTCTCCACACGGACAACGAGACCCCGTACGTGAACCTGATCGGCGTCATCGACGCCATCTACACGCCCAAGCGCGACTACGGCGCGGGCGGCAAGGTCGAGAAGATGCCGGCCCTGAACGTGACCTTCGCGGTCAACTGAGGAATCTGCCATGACCGTTCAAAAGCCTGGCCGACGTCTGATGCACTTCGTGCCGCTGCACTTCGTTCACAAGAAGGTGACCGGCGGTGGACAGCGCCCGATCGCCGCGGGTCTGTCGCTCACGAGCATGATCGACTTCCTCGTCGTGACCGTCGTTTTCCTCCTGATGTCGTTCAGCGCATCCGGAGAGCTGCAGGTCGCGAAGGGCGTCACCATCCCGAAGGCGCAGAACACGCTCGACATGATCGACGCGCCCATCGTCGCCATCTCGGGCCGTCAGATCCTGGTCAACGGGCAGCCCGCAGGCAACACGCAGGCGATCGAGGACAGCAAGCGCATGCAGCGCGTGGACGAGCTCTTCAACTCGCTCAAGCAGCAGCGTGAGCACTGGAAGCAGGTCTACCCGAACAAGGACTTCCCCGGCGTCGTCGTTCTCCAGATCGATCAGGACGTCCAGGCCGTGGTCGTGAAGAGCGTGTTCCAGACGGCGGCCTTCGCCGGCTACCCGAACGTGAGCTTCATGGTCAACCAGATGCCGCACGCGAGCGAGTGATGCGCGCGTGAACCTGCGCGCGTGAGAGCCGCGAAGGAGCCCGCGTCATGCGGGCTTTTTCTTTGGAGCAGCCCAGGGAGTGAAGCTTTGAATCGCGATAGAGGACTGAAGAGCATCAAGGAAGCGCGCCAGGACCGCGTTTCCCGCAAGTTCGGGCGGCCCACCGGGACCGCGGCGATCGTCGTCGTGGTCGGGCTCTTGCTGGTGCTGCTCGGCAACTACTTGTGGACGGAGCGGAAGCTCGATGCAAAGCGCGAGGCCGTCCTCTCGCAGCAACGCGCGGCGCTCGCCACGCTCGGCGCAGAGTGGTTTCCGCTCCGCGATCGGATCGAGGGCATCGTCATGGCGAACGCCAACGACTACCTGGGCGATCAGACCGCGACCGAGGCGACCACCTGGGACTTTCGCGCCATCCCCGGGATCTACCTTCGCCTGCGCACGGCGGACGCACAGAACGTGAAGGATCTGCGCACTGCCGGCGGCGAGTCGCGCAGGGACGGCTTCACCGCGTGTCTGCTTCGCACGCAGTCCGCGGAGGACATGGATGCGGGCCAGTCCGAAGATCGGCCGTGGAACCTGCGCCAGGCGTACATGTCCACGCGCGTGCTCACGGACGAGTGGACGCACGAGGTGAAGACCGCGGGCGACGAGATGCGCGTGCGTGTGTTCGAGGAGCAGTACGACAAGGCCAAGCGCGAGGAGATCCCGGTCGCGGTGGACATCGTGAAGCGCGCGCAGTTCTTCCTGCTGGTGCTGGACGAGGACACCGCGGAGGCAAGAGCCGACCAGGATGGCGGACCGCTCACGCTGCAGGCGCTGGAGCTCTACTCGCACGCGTCGCGCGTGATCCTGTTCAACCTGAACACGAACAAGCTCGAGATGCGCCTCCGCCGCACGCCGCAGACCAAGTTCTATCTGGCCGGTGAGAACCGCGCGCTCCCGCAAGAGTCGCGCGACGCCATGGTCCGCCAGGTGAACAACTGCGGCCTGGCCACGGACGTGAAGCGCGCGCTCAAGATGAAGTGACGCGCTCGGCGGCGAGCACGTGAACGTCCGCGAAGTTCACGCCTGAAGGAGCCTCGGGGAGGGCCGTGCCCGCGCGCGCATGGAGCGCACCGGCATCGAAGCCGTGGAGCGCGGCGGATAGCGCCTCTGCGCGCGTCGCGAAGGAGCCAGCGTGAACGACGGCGCCCGCCGTGCCGCTCCCACCATCCACGCCGTCCGTGGCGCCAGCAAGGAACGCGACGCCAGCGGGAAGACGCGACGCGAGCAGCAGAGAGAGGTGCGTGCACCGCCCCCCGCGACCGTGCACCGCCGGCACCTGCATGCCGGGTTCGGCGGCACCCACGACCGCCGTCCCGGGCCGAAGCTTGCGTGCAATCTGCATGTATTTCGCAGCGAGCGCCCCGACCTCTGCGTCGGACGGGGGCAGCACGCGCACGGTGAGCCCAGCGCGGGTGAGGGCTCGCGCAATCTCACGCGCGAACCAGCTCGGTGACGCGATGACCTCGAGGTCGGTGACGAGCGACCTTCGCGGCTTCAGCGTCTCGACGAGTGAGAGTCCGCTGTGTTCCGGGGCGTAACGACGAAGGACCGCAGCAGCCTGCGCGCGTGTCGTGGGGTCCGGTGACGTGGGGCCAGAGCCGATGTCCCACGGCGCATCGCCGAGAGCGTCGCTCACGATCAGCGTCACGACCCGCGCGTGACCAGCGGCGCGTAGCAACCCGCCGCCCTTGAAGCCCGATAGATGGCGGCGCACGAGATTGATCGCTGAGATGGGCGCGCCCGCGCGGAGCAGCGCGTCCGTGAGTGCTCGCTTCTTCGCGAGAGACACGCCAGCGGGCAGCGACGAAAGCGCGGAGGCTCCGCCCGACACGAGCAAAAGGAGGTGACTACCCTTCGCCTTGGCCCCAATCGCGGCTCTTCCAGCGAGCGCGAGTGCTCGCTTCGCCGCGCGTACGCTTCGAGCGTCCGGGAGCGGATGGGCCGCATGCATGTAACATGCACCTTTTCGAGAGCGAGGCAGCCTGGACCCGTCTGGTGCAACGACCAGGCTCTCTTGCACGGTGGCGCCGGCGGCGGCGAGACCGTGCGACGCGCCCTCGAACATGGCGAGCGCGGCCTTGCCGATCGCGATCACGTGCCACGCCTCGCCCTCCCTCGCCCGCCGCGCGATGGCATCACGGGTACGCTCGCGCACGCGTGCCTGTGCGCCCCGCAGAGCGTCACGAAAGGCGCGCCGGAGCAGCGCGTCCACGTTCACTCCGGTGCGCGATCGCCCGCGTCGATGACGTGCGCGCCGATCACCTGATGCCATGCGAGCGTGACGCCCACGAAGAGTGCGCGATCCGTCGGCCCCTGTACCGTCTCGCCGGACAATGCGGCGTCGCTCCAGCGGCAGCCACCATGCGTGGCGATGAAGAGCCCCGTGGCGCGCGAGAAGATCGGGATCTCCAGGCCCAGGCCCGCCTGGAAGCCGGGCTTTGCGCCGAACTGACGTCCCTGCGGCTGCTGCGCGAAGCCGCCGAGCTCCAGGCCGAACGAGTCGAGCAGCAGATCGGCGCGGCCGTTGTCGAACTCCTTGCCCGTGAGCCACCGCGCGAGGAAGAGCGGACGGAGCTCCAGGCCGAACGCGAGCACGCGCTCTGGCTCGGCCTCCTTGAAGAAGGCCTTGTCCTCGTACGTGACGAACAGGCCCGACGTGGACATGTAGCGCGCGCGGAGATCCACGGTGGTGCGCGGCGCGCGAGGCCCGAACGTCGCGCCGAGGCCGCCCACGAGCGTGAGATCGCCGTCCAGGCGACCCGCGGTGGGCTCGTCAGCGCGCGCCACGTTCGGCATGGAGGAAAGGAGCAACGCGAGCAGCCCGAAACGCCGGAGCGAAGCCGTCTTCACTCAGAGCCCCAATGCCGCCGTGATGTCGTCGCGCAGCTCGGCCGCAAATACCAACCGCACGCGGGTCAGCACCTGACCTGCAAGGCGCGCGAGCAGGAAGCTCACCTCGGACAGCGGACGTTGCGGACCCTTGGCGAAGACGACCATGAGCGGATCTGCCTCCGCGCCGAACGGCGTGTCGCTCGCGACGTCCAGACCAACATAGACGCGCTCGTCGAGACCCCGTGCGCGAGCCACCTCGCGTGCCTTCTCCAGCGAAAGGAGCCGCCCCTCGGGCAATGCCTGCTCGCCGAATAGCTCCAGCGTCTTGAAGAGCGAGCGCACCCTCACGCGCTTGCAGAGATCCGCGAGCGGCTTGTCCTGGCCGTCCTCCCAGCCGCGCATCGCAACCGCGAGCACGCCGTCGTCGAGCTCCAGGTATTCGCGCAGGGGGGGCGCGGCGCCATGTGCGGCGAGCTCCACCGCCCTGGGGGTGAGAGGCAAGCGCATGCCCTCGGCGATGAGCTCCGACGCGCGCGCGAGCACGGTCCGGATCATCCACTCGGCGGAGCGCGTGGCCTTGTGCAGGTAGACCTGCTGGAACATGAAGAGCCGCGCCAGGAGGAATGCCTCGATCGCGGGGAGCCCTTTTGCGCCGTCGATCGCCAGGCCGGGCGCAGCGTCGCCGGTCGCTCCTGGCCCAGGCTTTCCGAAGCGAAGGCTGCGAAGGAGCCAGTCCAGATCGAAGAGGCCATAGCGCACGCCGGTCTCGTGCGCGTCGCGAAGGAGGTAGTCGCAGCGGTCCACGTCGAACGTGCCGCTGACGGCCTTGGCTACGTAGGCGAGCGGGTGCTCCCCGCGGACCAGCGCGGCGACGCGCGCGGGCATGCCTGGATCCATCTGCGTCAGCACCTTGTTCACCCCGGTGGAGTCGGACAGGATGATCTTCTCCGTCCAGTCCTCGTGGTGCGCGGTGCCGGGGATCGCGTCCTCGAACAGGTGCGACAGGGGGCCATGTCCCGCGTCGTGGAGGAACGCGGCAGCGAGCGTATCGCGCGCGGTCTCGCTTGTGAGCTGCTGCCAGTACGGAAGCTCTCCGTGGATCTGGCGGATGCGCGCGATGAGACGCTTCATCACGTACGCCGCGCCGATGGCGTGCGCGAAGCGTGAGTGCTCCGCGCCAGGGAACGCATACGACGCGACGCCCAGCTGACGGATGCGCCTGAGGCGCTGCATTTCCTCGGTGTCCATGAGGAGCTCGACCACGCGCTCCTCCTCGGACTCGAATTCGACGAGGCCATGGACGGGGTCTCGGAGGATCATCGCGCGTTCTCCAGCAGGGTGGTCAGTGTCTCGCCGTCATCGGTGTGGATGCGCACGGCAGCCGTGGCATCGAGCGACGCAGGCACGGAGAGCATGGCATCCAGTGGCGTCGCCTTCTTTCCCGGAACGCGCGCGCGCGAGGCTCTGGCGGTGAAGGTGCCATGAACGTCCGTCTCGCCCACGCTCCACGAGAGAGGCTCCTTGGGATGCTCCAGGACGATCTCACACGTGCCATCGAGCAGCCTTCGCGAAGCGGCCTTCACGCGCGCGCTCGCCTTGCCCTTCGCATCGGAAGCGCTCGCCGCGGCGACGGGGTCGCCGAGCGTGGACACCGAGAACCCCATTCCCGCGCGGATGAAGCGCGCACGCGAGGTGAAGATCGCGCCCGACTGCGCGTCCGACACGATGGCGCGGCGACCCGTTACGTGCGCGGCCTCTGCCGTAGTGCCGCTGCCCGCGAACACGTCGACCACCAATCCCCCAGGCTTCGTGCCGCACGCGATGATGCGCTCCAGCAGCGCCCGGGGCTTCTGCGTGGGGTAACCGGTGCGTTCGTCCTTGGCGGCATGACGGATGGGCGCGATGTCGGTCCACAGCGTGTCGACGGGGCGCTCGCGGCACCAGCGCCCTTCGTCGTCCTGGACGAGGAAGTACTTGATGTAGACCTTGCCGGACGCCGTGCGATGCACACGACCGATCTTGTCGAGCTTCGCGATCGACTCGTCCGTGTAGTCGCCGCGCGGCGCGCTGGTGAAGAGGCGGCCCTGCTCGTCCTTGCGCATGGCGCCGTCCTCGATGGGTTCCTTGCGCAACGGCGGGATCAGCGTTGCGTCCTTCTGCCCATAGACGACGATGGTGTCGAGCGTGCGTCCGAACTGACCGCTCTTCGCCTGGCGCCCGAGGTTTGGCGCGCGCTTCCAGATGACCTCGTTCAGAAAGCACTCGCGCCCCATGATCTCGTCAAGGAGGACGCGCACCAGGTACGCGGCGCGCCAGTCCAGATGGACCCAGATCGTGCCGCGTTGAGAGAGCAAGCGCGTGAGCGCCTCGAGCCTTGGCGCGAGCATGTCGAGATACGCGCCTGCGCCGCCGTCCTTCTTTCCCCAGCGGTCCCCGTAAGCAACGCTCCGGTGCACGCGCCCGCTGGCGTTTCCGTCGAGCCGCGCCTCCAGGATGTAGTCGGTCTGTGAAAGGAACGGCGGGTCGACGTAGACGAGGTCTACCTTGCCGGAGAGCTGCTCTTCCTCGAGCAGGCTCGTCACTGCGAGTGCGTCGCCCTGAATGAGCCGGTGTGTCTGATCGCCGTACCGCTCGGAGGTGTGCAGCTCCCCCTTGGCCCGCACTTCATCATCACCCAGGCCGCCCACGCGGAACATGCGTCCAGGCCATGCGAGCACGGGGGTCGGGCCGGTGATGCTGCGCGAGCTGTCGGCCGCTCCGCCTGCCGTGCGCGTGGTTCGGGTTGTGCGACGACTAGCCACGACGGGTGCCGATGTTACCAGTTATCCAGACCAACGACGGAGCTTCGACTACGGGTGACAAGTGGAGCGACCAGGTCTACCTTTATCGTTGGTGCCTGCTACTCCCCTCGTAACCCATCGGCTCGAGGCCGTGCTCAGGGCATTGCCCGGCGCGGAGCTGCGCGCCATCATCGACCGGCTCGGCCTGACGATCGATCCGGCGAAGCGGCTCGATCCCCCGTCGCAGCTGGCACGCGCGCTCGTCGCTCTACCGGAGCTCCGCGAACCGGCTCGATTGCCCGAGGCGAGCGCCGCCCTCCTCCATCGCGTCGCCGAAGCGAAGGGCCAGCTCGTGGTGCCTGCCCTTCCGCCGGCGCTCGGACCGCTCGCCGCGCGCGGCCTCTTGTTCGCGCGTGGCAGCAAGACCTCCGTGGAGCTGATTCTCCCGTCCGCGTTTCTTTTGCAGCTTCGCTCCTGGGACGGCGAGGACCCGCGTGGAATTCGCGCGCTGCTGTCGCAGGCATCCATGGAGACCCTGAGCGCGATCGCTGGACACCACCTCGGCAGGCCGGCCACCCCGCCCATAGCGCTCTCGCTGGAGGCCGCGTGGGAGGTGCTCGGCGACAACGACAAGCTGTCCGCGGAAATAGACAAGCTCTCGCCGACGGAGCGCCGCGTGCTGGAAGGCGTGGAGCACGACGGCGGCGAGGTCGACACCGAGGAGCTCCTCGAGCTCGAGCGCGAGCCGCTACGCCTTCGCACGGCCACCGGTGCGACGCCCTCACGGCGGGGCGTGGGCTTCTCTCTGGAGCGCCGCGGCCTGCTCATCCCGGTGCATCCGAACCGGCACGTGGTGCCCACGGAGGTCTCTCGCATCATCGGCGCGAAGAGGCACGAAGAGCGGGAGCACCGGCGAGCGCAGGTGTTGTCGGTGGTGCTCGCGTTCGATCATGCTCCGCGCCGCGCGCGGTTCTCGCATGTTCCTGCGCCGCTCGCGCTCGGCATGAGCCTCGCGATCCTCGAGCCCGGCAATGAAGTGCGGTCCAACGTCGGCACACCCAAGTCGCTGATCGTGAAGCTTGCGACGCGGTTCGGCCGCGACAACGGGCAGGTCGCCCTCATCGGCGCGCTGTGTCGCGCGGTCGGTCTCTGGGGCCCCACCGCGCAGAATCCGGGCGGGCCACCCGGCTCGCTGACGGTGGACGAGCTCTCCTTCCACCTCTATCGCGCATGGGCGCGCGGCGGCGCGTGGGATGAGGCGCGCAAGGAGCCGGAGGTCCTCAGGCTCGCGCAGGAGGCGCGCGACTCCAGCCCTGTCGGCGCGATCCGCGCGATGGTGCAGAATGCACTGAAAGACCTCGGCGAGGATCGCTGGGTGCCGTGGACGCAGCTCGCGGGATACCTGAAGAGCGATCACCGAGTGCCGGGGCTTGCACGTCTGTTCCGGCGCTGGGCAGAGCGAAACGGCACCGAGATCGTCGAGCCGCTCGACGTGGCACGTCGCATCGTGACGGAGAGCCTTCCGGCGCTCGGCGTGGTGGACCTGGGCGAGGGCGAGGGCGAGGGCGAGACCAACGCGGCTGGTGCAACGGACGAGATCGCGCTGCGCCTCACGCCACGCGGCCGCGCCATGCTGTCCGACAAGACCTCCTCCGAGAAGGAGAAGAGCAAGTCCAAGTTCCTGGACATGCACGTGCTCCAGGTCGGCACGAGCGCGCACGTTCACGCGGTCCTCGCGCTGTCCACGCTCGTGGAGGTCGGGCGCGTCGCCGACACGCTCGACCTGATCGTCGCGCCGCAGACGCTCGCAAAGGCGCTCGCCGCAGGCTTCGAAGCAGACCAGGTCCGTCAACGCATCGAAGAGGTCGCTCCACTGCCGGAGACCCTTTCGCGCACGCTCGCGCAGGCCAGCGTCGTGCTCGGCCGCTGCACGTTCGAGCCCGCGGCTGGATTCCTCTGGGTCGAGGACAAGAACATCCTCGAGCTCCTGCGCACCCGCAAGGCCACAGCGGAGCTCTTCGTGGAGCCATCGCCGCCGTCGGGTCTGCTGGTGCAGGCCGCGGTGGACCTCGACAAGCTGGTCCGGCGCTGCCGCACGATCGGCATCGAAGTCGTGTACGACGGCAACGTGATCCGCGCGCGCGCCATGGGAACGGGCGGCACGCCACTCCCTCGCTCTCTCACGCCACCGCCAGGCAAAGTAACCGCAGTGAGAAGCCTGCAACGCTCACCCACGCCGCCCCCCGTGGCGGTGCGCAAGACCGAAAAATAGTTCGGGCTTCAGGTGGTGGGCTCAGGTGCTCAGGTGGTGGGCAGGTGTTTTGCGCCCTGTGAGGGGCCGATGAACTCGGCGAAGAAGTCGTTGCCCTTGTCATCCACGACGATGAAGGCCGGGAAGTCGACGACCTCGATCTCGAAGATGGCTTCCATCCCGAGCTCCTCGTACTCCAGCACGCGCACCTTCTTGATGCAGTCCTGCGCCAGGCGTGCGGCCGGGCCGCCGATGGAGCCCAGGTAGAAGCCGCCGTGCGCCTTGCATGCGTTGGTCACCGCCTTGCTGCGGTTGCCTTTTGCCAGCATGACGAAGCTTCCGCCCGCGGCCTGTAGCGCGTCCACGTAGGAATCCATGCGGCCTGCAGTGGTGGGACCGAACGAGCCTGATGCGTAGCCCGCGGGGGTCTTTGCGGGCCCGGCGTAGTAGACCGCGCGCTCTTTCATGTAGTCCGGGAGGCCTTCGCCGCGGTCGAGTCGCTCCTTCAGCTTTGCATGCGCGATGTCGCGCGCGACGACGAGCGGACCCGAGAGCGACAGGCGCGTCTTCGTCGGGTACCTGGACAGCGTGGCGCGGATCTCCGCCATGGGTCGCGACAGGTCGATCTTGACGACGTCGCCGCCGAGGTCGTCGTGCGTCGTTGTGGGGAGATACTTCGCGGGGTCCTGCTCCAGCTGCTCCAGGAAGACGCCGTCCTTCGTGATCTTGCCCACGGCCTGACGGTCCGCCGAGCATGAAACGGCGATGCCGACGGGGCACGAGGCTCCGTGGCGCGGTAGACGGATCACGCGCACGTCGTGGCAGAAGTACTTGCCGCCGAACTGCGCTCCGATGCCGGTGCGGCGAGAGATCTCGAGGACCTCCTTCTCCAGCTCCACGTCGCGGAATGCGCGGCCGAGCGTGTTGCCCGTCACGGGCAGCGAGTCCAGGTAGCGCGCCGAGGCGAGCTTGGCCATCTTGAGCGTGTATTCTGCACTTGTTCCGCCGATGACGACGGCCAGGTGATACGGCGGGCACGCTGCAGTGCCGAGGCTCCGCATCTTCTCGTCCAGGAACGCCGCCATGCTCTTGGGGTTCAGGAGCGCCTTCGTCTCTTGATAGAGGTAGCTCTTGTTCGCGCTTCCCCCGCCCTTCGCCATGAAGAGGAACTTGTAGGCGTCGCCGTCCGTGGAGAAGATCTCGATCTGCGCGGGGAGGTTGTTGCCCGTGTTCACCTCCTTGTACATGTCGAGCGGCGCGAGCTGCGAGTAGCGAAGGCTCGACGTCTGGTACGTGTCGAACACACCTCGCGCGATCGCCTTCTCGTCCTCGCCCGCGGTCACGACGAGCTGGCCCTTCTTGCCCATCACGATCGCAGTGCCCGTGTCCTGGCACATGGGCAGCACCCCGCCCGCCGCGATGTTCGCGTTCTTGAGCAAGTCGAGCGCAACGAACCTGTCGTTCGGGGACGCCTCCTTGTCGGCGAGGATGTTCGCGAGCTGCTGCAGGTGCCCGGGACGAAGCAGGTGAGCGATGTCGCGCATCGCCACGCTCGTGAGCAGAGTGAGCGCTGCGCTCTCGACCGAAAGAAACGTGCGCCCCCCGCCCTCGAACGTGGACACGAGATCCTTCGTGATCAGCCGGTACGGTGTCTCGTCATGCCCAAGCGGAAGCAGCTCCTGAAACTCGAAGTTCATGCGCCGTTTTTACCACCTTCCGCGGCGGGCGCGATCCCTTACGAAAGCGCCAGCATGCGATCGATGGGGATCTTGGCCTTCGCGATGAGGTCGGCGCTCATCTCGAGCCGAGGCGAGAGATCGCGCAGCGCGAGGTAGATCTTCTCGAGCGAGTTCTTCTTCATGTGAGGACACTCGTTGCAAGCGCAGTTCGCCTCGGGAGGCGCCGGGATGAACGTCTTGTCCGGCGCTGCCTTCTGCATCTGGTGCAGGATGCCTGGCTCCGTGACGACGATGAACTCCTTCTCGGGGCTGGCGGCGGCATGCTTCAAGATGCCGGTGGTGGAGCCCACGTAGTCCGCCATGCGCAGGATGACCTCTTCGCACTCCGGGTGCGCGAGGACCTTCGCCTTCGGATGGCGTTCCTTGAGGGCGATGAGCTTTCGCTCGCTGAAGGTCTCGTGGACGATGCAGCTGCCCTGCCATAGCTCCATCGGACGCCCGAGCTTCTTCGCCAGGAACGCGCCCAGGTTCTTGTCCGGTGCGAACAGCACCTTCTTGTCCTTCGGGATGGCGGCAACGATCTTCTCCGCGTTCGACGACGTCACGATGTAGTCGGACTCCGACTTCACGTCCGCGGAGCAGTTGATGTAACTCACGGTGACTGCGCCGGGGTGCCTCGCCTTCCACGCGCGAAAGCGATCGATGGGGCAGCCATCCGCGAGCGAGCAGCCCGCATCCATGTCCGGCACGACCACGATGCGCTCCGGGTTCAGGATCTTCGCGGTCTCCGCCATGAAATGGACGCCGGCGAAGCAGATGACGTCGCTCTTCGCTGCCGCGGCGGCCTGCGCGAGCTGGAGCGAGTCGCCGATGACGTCAGCGACGTCCTGGATGTCGCTGTCCTGGTAGTAGTGCGCGAGGATGATCGCGTTCTTCTCGACCTTGAGGCGCTTGATCTCCTCCTCCAGATCGAGGGACGGATCGACGGGCTTCGGAGCGGCCTTCCCGTAAACGGGCAATCGGGTGTTCACGCCTCCGAACTTAGGAGCGATTCCACCGGGGCTCAACCCCCAGCAAGAACCGCCCGACCTAACCGCCCGACTTGCTGTTCGCGCTTTTTCGGGCGCGCAGCAGGCTCTCCGCGAGCACCGGGCCGAGCGCCTCGAGCATGACGGACTCCACGAAGGCGCGGACGGACTCGCGCTCTCCGTCGTCGGCGAAGACGAACTCGATGCCCATGCCCGCCTCTTCGTCGGGCGTGCTCTTCACCCAGCGAACCTTGCCGCGCATGGCGAGACGACGGTTGTGGGGGCGGCCGGGGCCCTGGGGGTCTGCGTCATCGCCGTCTGCAGGATCATCAGGCCGGGAAGGGCCTTTTTGCGCGCCAGGCATGATGAACACGAAGATGAACTCCGAGCCCACGGGCAGCGGCTTCACCGTGTGGATGAACGTACCGCCACGGGAGATGTTCTTCGTGTAGTCGGCGATGAAGGAGTTCAAACGCGTGTATTCAACACGCAATACGACGGGCGCCCTGGCGTCCTCGCGGAACTCGTCGTCCGCGGCGCTCACCGAACCAGGAACGCCGCCCGCTCCGCCACCACCCATGGATCGAGCCTACCAGGCCGGCCAGATTTCCGGTATCGTTGACCTGCCGCTGTGTTTGCTTGGCGGGGGGCAGGCTACTTCATGGACAAGACCATCCAACCCGGCAATGTCATCGCCGGCAAATACACTGTCGAGACCGTACTCGGTGTCGGCGGCATGGGCATGGTCGTGAAGGCGCGACAGGCGGGGCTGGATCGCCCGGTCGCCATCAAGCTTCTCCTTGGCACATTCCGCGAACGCCGTGACATCGTCGAGCGCTTCTACCGCGAAGCCAAGGCGGCGGCGCGCGTCCGCAGCGAGCACGTGGCACAGGTCTTCGACGTGGGCACCACGGAGGAAGGCGATCCGTACCTCGCGATGGAGTTCCTCGAGGGTGAGGACCTGGACCGGCGGCTGGAGCGCGAGCGTCGCTTCTCTCTGGCGGCGGCCGCAACGTACATGCAGCAGGCATGCATGGGCGTGGCAGAGGCCCATGCGGCGCGAATCGTTCATCGCGATCTCAAGCCCGCGAACCTGTTCGTCGCCCAGAGCAACAAGGGACGCACGCTGGTGAAGGTCATCGACTTCGGCATCTCCAAGGTCGAAGAGGGGCCGTCGAGCCTCACGCAGACCGGCGGGTCCATGGGCACCGTCTATTACATGGCGCCGGAGCAGATCGAGAACCCCAAGGCAGTGGATGGGCGCTCCGATGTCTGGGCGCTCGGCGTGATCTTCCACCAATTCCTCACGGGCGAGGTTCCGTACGGCGGCGACACCATGCCCATGGTTATCGCCAACGTCCTCAAGAACAACCGCAGGCCCGTGCACCAGATCGTGCCGGGCCTTCCGCCGGAGGCTGATCAGATCATCCAGCGATGTCTGCAGCACGATCCGGCCAAGCGATTTCAATCCGCGCAAGAGCTCGGCGAAGCGATCGCGGCGATGGTCTCGGATCCGAGCTCGTCGTACGCGGCAGCGCGGATGCGCACTGCGCCGGATGCGCGCGCCCCGAGCCTCGCAGGGCATGCCAGCGCCGTGCAGCCCGGCTCCGTGCCCGACCTGATGATCCCGGATCGCGCGAGCGCCGGGGGTATGCCGGGCAGCGGCGGTGCTCTGGGCGTGGCGCACACCCAGGCGGTGCCTTCATCATCGGGCTCCGGCTCCAACATGAGGGGCAACGCGTCCATCGAGCTCGATGGCGACGACGACGCCGGGCCAGCGCTCGAGATCGACGACCCTCGCGTGCGCTCACGCGTTCCGCCTGGCTCCGGCTTCAACGTGGCGGGCATGCAAGGCGCCAGCATGCACGCCGGCGCGAAATCAAGCTCACCGCGGCTTCCCGCGAACCCTGCGTCCAACCCGGGCTCGCCTTCGGGTTCACTGATTCGCACCGACGAGCCGGTGCACCGATCGCTCGTGACCACGAGCCCGATCCGCCGCTCCGGCCCGAAGCCCATCGCGCTCATCTTTGTTGGCGTCTTTGCGCTGGTGGTGGTGCTTGGTCTGGGGCTCGTCATCGCCCTTCCACGCATGGCGTCGTCCTCACTCCAGAGCTCCCTCGTGGCAGGTGGCATCAACGCGACCTTCGACAGCGCGCGCTTCGCAGGCACCGGGGTCGAGCTCACCAATATCGACGCCACCATCGCTGCGCTCAACGGAACCGTCGTGCACGCGCGGAAGGGACGGCTGTCGTTCGGCGCGGGCGACCTCACGCTCAAGGAAGTGGACGTGGTCTCGCTGGCGCCACTCGACGAGGTCGCGCGCATCCTGGAGGCCGGTGAGCCGTCCTTGCCGCGGACCGTGCGCATGGAGGACACCCACCTGCACCAGACGCTCTGGAACAACATCGTGCTCGACGTCACGGGTGCGCTCGTCGTGGACACCATTGTGAGTGGCGGCAGCGGCGGTTCCCGCATGCTGACTATCACGTCACAGACTGCCACGGTGCAGACGCCAGTCGGCACGTTTGGTCCGTTCCCGCTGTCGCTCGAGCGCGGCGCCGACAAGACGGTGCTTACGCTGGGCACGAAGGACGCTACCGGCCTCGAGATGACCTGGTCCGCCACCGCGACCGAGCTCAAGGCGCACGCGCCCCGCGCGCAGTACGCGCTCCCGGTGAAAGGGCTTGGGCTGTTCACCGATGACGCAGTGGAGCTCTCGCTCGATCTCACCGCCACCAACGACATCGCGGGCGACATGGCCGGCAAGGGCGGCCTCCGCGTGTGGAATGCGAAGCTCGGCTCGGGCAGGGTCGACCTCGCATGGGACTTCGAGGTGAGCGGCAAGGACAACGACGTCGCTCTGAAGACCACGAAGGCTACCGTTGGCCCGTTCAGCGGAGACCTTCGCGGCGAGTGGAGTAGCGCGGACCAGAAGAAGGCGTACCTCAAATTCCACACGGACACGATCCCGTGCTCGGAGGTCGCACGGCTCCACCAGACCCACGGGACATCGGCGCAGATCCTCTCGAGCCTCGCTGACTATGCTGGTTTCGCGGCCGCCACGGGTACCGCTGCCGCCTCTGGCGTGGTCACCGTGAACCTGGAGTCCCCGCCCCGCGCGTGGGCGAGCATCTCCAAGAACGAAACGTGCGGGCTCCAGATCTTCCCAGGCAAATGACCATTCGCGAAAAGCTACTGACCTTCGCCGACGATATCCGCCGCACTCCTGCGCGCGCGCGGGCAATCCACGCGATGAACTTCTCCAGCGGTCTCGTCTGGGAGATGTCCGCACGCGGCATCCAGACGGCGGCGCAGAACCTCCTCACGGGCGCGACCAACCCCGCGCTGATCTATCGCATCCACGGCCAGAACACGCCGCAGAAGCCAGCGATCATCTACCGGGACTCGGTGACCACGTTCGCGGAGCTCGACTCGCTCGTTGACAGGCTCGCCCACGGCCTCACGCGGCGGGGCGTGCGACGGGGGCAGAGCTTTCTCTTGCTCATGAAGAACAAGGTGGAGTTCGTTGCGCTCGCCATTGCCGCCACGCGCATCGGCGCTTCGGCCGTCAGCGCGTCGTGGCGCGCCACGGGCGCAGAGCTCTCGTACCTGGTCGAGAACTCACGCGCGCGCGCGATCGTGTTCGACCACGAGCTCGCGGCCACAGTCGACGCAGCGGACCTCGCGACCGTCGCGCCCACCATCGCTCGTTTCTCGGTGGGCGGGCGCGTGAAGGGCGCCGACCTCCTGTCCGAGCTCGTGGATGGAGCGCCTTCCACGACTTACGTGGCGGAGAAGGGCGCGGACGACGACGCGGCCGTTGTCATCTACACGTCCGGCACCACCGGCAAGCCCAAGGGTGCGGTCCGCAAGTTCCCGAAGGACGCGTTCACGCAGGCGTGCACGTTCATCTCCTCCACGCCCATGCGCGCGGATGACGTGCACCTGGTCACCTGCCCGCTCTACCACTCCACGGCGTTCGGCTTCCTCTCGCTCTCGCATCTGCTCGGATGCACTGCCGTGATCATGGACGAATACAAACCGCAGGCGTTCATGGACGCGGTGGAGAAGCACAAGGTCACAACCGTGGCCATCGTTCCCACCATGCTGCAGCGCCTGATGGACTCCGGACCAGAGGTCTTGCGGAGCCGTGAGACGCGCTCGCTGCGGGCCGTCTTCTCGGGCGGAGCGGCGCTGTCGGCCCCGCTCGCCGCTGCGTTCATGGACGAGTTCGGAGATGTACTCTACAACTTTTACGGCGCAACGGAGACGGGGCTCGTCACGCTGGCCTCACCGCGCGACCTGCGTGATGCGCCCGGCACGATCGGACGCACGCTCCCCGGCAACCACATCAAGCTGCTCGACGACGGCGGCCGCGAGACGGACGGCACTGGCGAGCTGTACGTGAAGAACGACCTGCTCGTTGCTGGCTACTACGGTGACGAGGCCGCGACGAACGACAGCATGAAGGACGGATACTTCTCCGTGGGCGACCTGTCGCGCAAGGATCGCGACGGCCGCTACTTCATCGAGGGTCGCAAGCGCGACATGATCATCTCCGGCGGCGTGAACGTGTACCCGGCTGAGGTGGAGGGCGCACTGGAGGCGCACCCCGACATCGTGGAGGTCGCCGTCGTCGGCGTCCCGGACCGCGAATGGGGCGAGAAGGTCCGCGCGTTCGCCGTGCTGCGCCCGGGGTCCACGCTCGACGAAGGCGGGCTGAAGGTCTACGCGAAGGAGCGACTCTCGGGCGCAAAGGTGCCACGCGACATCGTCTTCCTGGAAGCCTTGCCCCGAAATCCCACGGGAAAAGTGCTAAAACGCGAGCTACGCGAGCGCTGACGCGCTCTGATGCGACCCCGCGTTTTGCACCACTGAGAAAATAGCGCAGGCGGTGGGGAACCTTCCGGCCGCGCGCGCGTGACACTCGGCGATGATGGCTACCGCCATGAGCGAGGTGTTCCCAAGAAGGGCCGAGAGGGGCGTACCGCCCGGTCTCGACGCCGCTGTCCTCACGCGATGTCGCGCGCAGGACCCGGTCGCCTTTCGCGCATTCGTGGTGCGCTACCAGAACATGGTGTTCGCGCTCCTGTCGCGGATGCTGGGCCACAGCGCGGAGGTGGAGGACCTCGCGCAGGAGACGTTCATGCGTGCGTACCGCGCGTTCCCCACGTTCGAGCTCGACGGCGCGGCGAAGGCCTCCACGTGGCTCCTGACCATCGCGACGAGGCTCGCGCTCGACTCACGCCGGAAGAAGAAGCTTCCTCTTCTTGACCTGGATGAAACCGATGTCGCCCTCGTGGCGGTCGCGCCCGGAACGCCAGAGCAGTCGCTGCAACACAGGCAGCTGGGACTTGCGCTGTCGCGCGTCGCGGCCGCCCTGCCGGACGATCAGCGCGCGGCGCTCCTCCTGTGCGAGGTCCACGGATTGTCGATCACGGAGATCGCCTCCGCGCTGCTCGTGCCCGAGAACACGGCGAAGACGCGCCTGTTTCGCGCGCGCGAAAAGATGCGTGAGGCGCTGGCCGAAGAATGGAGAACGCCATGAACGACCATGAGCATGAGCCGCTCGAAGAGGGCGCGCTGGACGCGTGGGAGCCGCAGCTGCCACCGGCGGATTTCGCGGACCGCGTGATGTCGGGAATCGGCGACACATCGCTCGTGTCTCGCGTGCCAGCTGAGCAGGCACCACCGGCCACGAACGTGATCCAGCTACGCAGCCGTTCGCGCTGGCGTGGCGCGGCCATGGCAGTCGCCGCCATGGTGGCGATCGCAGCCGCTGTGTTCGTGAAGGTGGACACGACGCCGCTCCACGGCGAGGCGATCGCGGCGGACCACCGTGTCGAGGTGGCCATCGGAGGAAACGGAAAGGCGCGCGCGAAGGCCGTGCTGGAGCCTGGTGCGCACGTGACCTGGGATGGCGACCTGGTCACCCAGTCCGACGGCGACGTGTTCTATCGCGTGGAGCCGGGCGGAACGTTTCGTGTGCACACGCCCGCGGGCGACGTCGACGTGTTGGGAACTTGCTTCTCCGTGAAGGTGCGGGGCGGCGGACAGGAACGGAGCGGGGACATGCAGAAGCGAGACATGAAATCTGGAGTGGTCGGCGCGGCGCTGTCCGCGATGGCGTTCGTCGCGGTCTACGAAGGCAAGGTGGCCGTGTCGCACGCGAGCGAGCACGTGGACCTCGCCGCGGGCGAGAGCGCCCAGATCGGGCCCGAAGGCGCGACAAAGAGCACGAGCGCCGACCTTGGAAAGAAGGCCTTCGACGAGAAGGTCGCCGCGCAGGGAAGCGATCCCGTCAGCGTCGCGAACGGCAACCTGGTGTCGCAGGTGCAGGACTACAAGCAGCGGCTCGAGGCGCTCGCCGCGCAGAAGGCCGACGTGGAGAAGAAGCTCGACGCGACGGAGAAGAAGCTGGCGAGCGCGACCGACGGCGGGCCTCCCCGCAACCGGAGCGAGTACGAGCTGGACTCCGAGGACTGGGCCGACCTCGCGAAGCGCGGGAAGATCAAGTACCGCACGCCGTGCCTGAAGGCCGACAGCGCGACCACCACGGACAAGCTCTCGGCCCTCGGACTGTCGGCTGAGGACGGCGCAGTGTTGAAGGGCGCGTATGGTCGCTCATACGATCGGATCTGGGGCATGGTGAGGCCGCTCTGCCTGCAAGCGCTCGGCACGTCGGAGGCCATCGTCGACAAGATCGGCGTGAACCAGTGCATCCATCTCGTCTACGACCTGGCGTCGCAGGCGGACCGCGATGGCACGAGCGAGGCGCACATCCAGGTCGCGGAGATCCGCGCAGGTATCCGTCCGGAGCCGCCGGCGGACAAGCAGCCCGCTACCATGAAGATGATGCTGGCGCTGACGGGCGAGCAAGGCGCGTTCGAGTCGGACCTCGCGAAGACCTTCGGTCCGGAAGAGGCGCATCGCGTGGCGTGGTCGGACGACATCTGCGTGTCGAACAACTCCTGGGGCACGGCGCCGCGCGGCAGCAAGAAGTAAGGCTGCCTCCGGAGGGGAAATCGCCTACGATCTGCGGATGGGGGGTTCCCGATCTCACCTTGCGGTTGCCTGCGCGCTGGTGTCCATTGCTGGCGCGATCGTGATCGCCTGCAGCTCTTCCTCGAGCAGCACGATCCCCGACACCACGGACTCCGCGGTGCCTGACGCGGGCGTCGTCGTGGACACGGGCGTCGACGCGCCCGAGTGCGTCGCGGACCTCATGACAGACGCGAAGAACTGCGGCAGGTGCGGGCGTGATTGCGGTGCCGGCAGCGCGTGCAGCGCCGGTCTCTGCGCGCCAGTGCAGCTCGGCATGGTGTCGTCGCCAGTGACGGCTCTGGTCGCGGGCTCCACGCGCGTCTACTGGGAAGCAAGCGGTGTGTTCGGCTGCCTCAAGTCTGGTTGCGGCGGTGCGCCAACCACGCTGGTCTCGCAGGCGGCTGCAAACGGCGGCATCGAGACCACAACGCTGGGCGACGAGATCGTCTACTTCACCATCGCGGGCGCGCCTGGCCATGTGGGGCGCTGCAATCCGGGCGGCACATGCACGGACGACCACGTCACGGTCGACCTCGCGAATCCCTCACGCGTGATCGCCACCACCACGGATCTCTTCATCGGAACCGACTACACCGGCGACGGCGGCAGCGCAGACGCAGGCGCGGTCGACGCAGGTGCAATCGATGGAGGCGACGCGGGGGAAGGCGGCGCCAGCGTTCTGGTCCCTGGCGGCGCGGTGCTGCGCGCGACGCTCGCAGGCGCTGGGCAGACCCCTTTGCAGGTCGCGCCTGCGAAGAACGTCCTCGGCTTTGCGTTCGCGGGCAGCACGTTGATGTGGACCGATCGCGTCGCGGGCATCACCGTGTGCAAGCTGCCGTGCACAGATCCGCCGCCGATCGCGGCCGCAGGCACGGGCGTGAGCGCACCGCCGTCCGGCCGCCCGGCCATCGCGGCCGGTGTTGCGTTCTGGCCGACCGCGGAAGGCGGCATCGTGCGCTGCAACCCGCAGAGCTGCGCGAGCACGCGCGACCAGTTCCTTGCAGCCGATCCCGAGCGCGTCGTCGGCGATCTCGCGTCCGACGGACAGACGCTCTACTTCGCGCTGGTGAGCACCACACGAACGAGCGGACCTGCGCAGGCGAGCGGTCAGATCGCATCCTGCGCGGTCGGCGCGACCACCTGCGTCCCCGCGCCGCTCGCCACGTCACTACCATCACCGAATCGCATCTCGATCGACGGCGCGGCCATCTACTGGGCGAACGGCAGCGACAGCACGGACGGGGCGTTCAAGGCGCTCCCGGGAAGCGCCGTCCTGCGCGTCACGCGCTGAGGTCATGGCGTCGCGACTCCGCCTCGCCCTCCTTGCATCGGCTCTCGGCCTCTTCCTGCCGCTCGGCTGCAGCGCGCTCGTGGACTTCCGTGGCCTCGTCGGCGGCAGTGGGGATGGAGGCGCAACCGCAGCGCAGCAGACCGACGCAAGCACGGACGTGCTCGCGGACGCAGGCGCGCCCAGCACCGACGCGGATGCGGATGCGGATACGCCGTTCTGCCCACGGAGCGGGGTGCTGCTCTGCGACGATTTCGATCAAGGCGCGAACCACATGCTCCTCGGTCCGTGGGACGACTCCAACATGGGCTCGTCCGGCACGCTCGTGGTGCAGGATCTTCGGTACGCCACCAAACCAAGCGCCCTGCTGCTGAAGACCGACAACACATCGTTCAACGTCAACCTCACGAAGCACCTTGGCGCCGTGAAGAGCGCGACTCTGGCGTTCGATGTCTTCATCGAGACCCGCGGCGGAAACCTCTCCATCGCCTCGTTCGGCATGAACGGCGCCTCGGTCCATCTCGGCCCAGGCGACTCCATGGACACGACGCTCGGCGAGGGCACATTCAAGCCAGACGGTGGGTACTTCTTCGATGGCAAGAGCGGCACGCCCGTCGCCACCGGTGCGTGGGTCCACGTGATCTTCGACATGGACCTGACGGCGGCAAACGTGACCGCCACCATCGGCGCGGGCGCCGCATTCAAGAAGCCGCTCGTGCTCGCGTCGTGGACCGGCAACGCACTCGACGTCCGCTTGGGTACGGGAGACACGAACGCCGCGACGGTGTACTTCGACAACGTAACGGTCACGACACGTTGACGGTGCCCCGCCGCTGGCAACTGCGCTGTCGCAGAACGGGCGGGTCTGCTTCTGCGCTGGCGGTGCGCAGAAGATCCAGAAGCGGGCGGCGCGCGGGTCGGGTGCATAGACGTTGCCATCGACCGCGTTGCGAACGCCCTCGGATGTGGCACCGGTCGCGAGCAGCAGGAGCTGGCCCTTGTCGTCCAGCTTCGCGACCGTGAGCTTCGCGGCCTTTCCGGCCGCCGCGTAGACCTTGCCGTCTGCGAGATCGATATTGTCCACGCCTGCGCCCGTGTCGAGCTTGCCGAGCAGCGCGCCGTCATGCACCGCGTCGAGCACCTGCAGATGGTCGGTGCACGCCACGATCACGAAGCCACGCACCGCATCGAACGCGACACCGCGCGGGCCGCGGTGCACACCGGCGCGCGACCCCGATGTCATGGTGGTCGAGAATTGCGATCTCGTGAAGGGCTGTAAAACAAGCTCCTTCGTGTATGGCGCGGCCATTGCTGTGGCAGCCATCGATGCGACCTTCCCTTCTTCATGCGCTCCACGGATCCGCGGCGGTCGTGGCGACGCTTCTGCTCGTGGGATGTGGTGAGGCGGAGGTCACTTACAAGGGGACCGTCACGGAGGCGGACGCGTCGGGCTTCACGTTCGTTCGATGACACCGCGAACCCAGACGCGAAGCACGCTGTACCGGGAGTCTTCGTCACCCTCTGTATCGCGAACCAATGCACGACGGACCTGGCCCCACGAAAGAGCGACGCGACGACGAGCGCGCCGGACGGCACATGGGGCCCGCTCGATCAGATCTTCGGCGGCTCACCCTTCGAGGACACCAAGATAGAGGTGCGCTTCGAAGCCGACGGGTTCGAGACGTTCTCCTACACGGCAATCTACGAGAAGACCCAGGACCCCTGGGCCGGGCAGTCGTTCCTCAACGTGCATCTGAGGCGAACGATACCGCTGCCGCGACGACCAGCGCACCCATCGCTCGGAGACGCGCAGGGCACCTCCAGATCGGCCGCGCGCCCGGGTGGCGAGAGGCCTCGGCCCGCATCAGCCGGTCTCCAGCAAGCTCCGCGCGATCTGCGATATCTGGATCTCGTCCGTCCCGCCGTAGATCTGAAGCACGCGCGCATCGCGGAACAGCTGCTCGACGCGATACTCCGCCATGTATCCGTTGCCGCCGAATAGCTGCACGGTCTCGTTGCAGACCTCCATCGCGGCCTGTGCACAATACAACTTGCACGCGCTCGCCTCGGCCAGGCTCATAGAGCGCCCCTCGCCCGCCATCTCGATCTGACGGAACACCAGGTTCTGGATGTTCATGCGCGCGACCTCCATCTTCGCGAGCTTCAGCTGGATGAGCTGGAATTCGCCGATCTTCTTCCCGAACTGCTCGCGCGTCTTGGCGTAGTCGATCGACAGGCGCTGACACTCCTCGACGAGCCCGAGCGCCATCGCGGCGACGGCAGTGCGCTCCGCCGTGAACGTCTCCTTCGTCGCGGCGCGTGCGGGCTGCTCCTCGGTCTCTCCAAGCAGCCGATCCTTTCCGACACGCACGTCGTCGAGGAAGAGCTCGCCAGTGGGTGACCCGTGGAGTCCAAGCTTCTGCAGCGGCTTCGACTGCGTGAGGCCTGGCATGCCCTTGTCGAGCACGAACGAGAGCACCTTCCGAAGCTTCGGCTCGTTGCCCTCATCGAGCTTGCAGATGAAGACGATCGTGTCGGCGTACGGACCGTTCGTGATGAACGTCTTGCTGCCGCTCAGCACGTATCCGTCGCCGTCGCGCTTCGCTACCGACTTCATGGCGCCGAACGCGTCGGAGCCCGAGCCCGGCTCCGTGATGGCCCACGCGCCGATGGTCTCGAGCGTCATGAGCGACAGCGCCCAGCGCTCCTTCTGTGCGATCGTCCCGCGCGCCATGATCGCGTTCGCGGTGAGCCCCATGCTGACGCCGAGCGCCGTCACGATGCCCGGGCTGTAGCGCGACAGCTCGATGACGGGGATCATCCGCATCGCCATTTCCATTCCCGCTTCGGGGCTCGGCTTGCGCGGCGCGCGCTCACGTTCAGCGTCCGGCGTGGAGCCCTCCGCGGCCGCGCGTGCGAGCCGCGCCTTCTCCTTCTCGATCTGCCCGGCAAAGCGCATGCGCGCCATGTCAGCGATGCCGAACGTGGCGATGAGCTTTCGAAGGACCTCGTACGGAGGCACGCCCTCGTGCTCGATGGCGTGGATCTTCGGCTTGACCTCCGTCTCGCAGAACTTGCGGATGGAGTCGCGGATGGACGCGTGCGTCTCGGACCATTCGATCATGGCGCCATCCTACACGCGGGCCACCTTGGACGAAGTCGGGTTGTTCCCGTCTCATCTCGCGTTTCCATGGGGTTTTCCTCGTGTCGGAGTTGACGGACGGTGGATCCTGAGTAAGGGTCCCCTCCGTGAAGCACATGGGGAGCGACGTTCGTGGTGTGGCGGCTGGCCTCTGCCTGCTCGTGGCGTCGTTCGGCGGCGCGTTGACGGCGACGTCCGGTTGCGCGTCGAGCGAAGCGGACACCGGGGGCAGCACCGACGACGGCGGCTCTTCCGGCAACACCGATGGCTCTGGCGGCGGCACGGACTCGGACTCGGGCGGGGCCGGCGGCGGCACGGACGCGAACGTGGACGGCGCGAAGGTCACCAAAGACGCAGGCGCACTACCCGACGGCGCGACGTGGAAGAGCTCTCTGCGCGTCTGCTGGAACGATCCGAACTGCACGCGCGCGCTCGCCATCGGACACGGTGGCGACTGGGCCCCGGCCGGCCCCGCGTACGACTCGAACGCCGCGCTCGCAGCCGCGATCGCGAGCGACGCGGACGGCGTGAAGATCGACGTGCGCTACACGATGGACAACATCGGCGTCATCTCGCACTCCAGCCCGATTCAGCTCTACGAATCGGTAGACTGCAACGGAAAGAAGATCGAAGACATGACCGCCGCGCAGGTGACCGGCTGTCACCGCGTGCCCGGCAACGAGAACTTCCAGAAGCTCGACGACGTCCTCGACACGCTGCGCGGAAAGCTCGCCATCCAGCTCTGCGTGAAGCTGAACACGGACTTCGGCAAGACCATCCAGAACGTGCTCGCGAAGAACGCTCAGGACTTCGCCTTCATCGAGGCGAACACCGGCGACTTCCCAGCCATCACGACGCTCCCCAACTACGCGCAGCTCTATTACGTGATCAACGTGGGCAGCACCATCGCCGACGTCGACACGGTGATCGGCTTCAAGAACCCGCGCATCATCATGCTGGAGCTCGACCCCACCGTCGCGCTCAACGGAATGGCGGCGACCAAGATCCACCCCGCGGGCATGCACACGTTCACGTATGACAATTCGGACACGGCCACGCAGTCAGACCTGAAGGCACACTTCGACCAGGGCTACGACGTGGTCTCCTCCAACGTGACGAAGCCAAACGTAGCGGCAAGAATCCAGGTAAACCAAGCGCGCAGCGTGACGCCGCCCTGACTCAAGCGATGACGTGAACGCGGATGCTGTTCGTGCTCCCGGACACGCCAATCGGCGCGCCGAACACGAGCACGACGCGCTCACCCGGGGACGCGAGCCCCATGCCCATCAGGTCCGCGGTGCAGTAATCCACCATCGCCTCGATGTCGCTGGTCTGCGGGAGCTCACGCGGGACCACGCCCCAGTAGAGCGCCATCTTGCGCAGCGTGGCCTTGTTCGGTGAGAACGCGATGATCGGCACCTGCGGACGGGCGAGGCTCACGTTCATGGCGCTGCCGCCGTTCTCCGTGAAGGCGACCAGGAACTTCGCGCCGATCTCCTTGGCCGTGTTCACGGCACCGCGCGCGACGGCCTCCGGAACGCTGCTCGCGCGGCTGACGTTCGGCGGCGGCTCGTAGAACGAAGAGCCCTCCGACTCCATCGCGATGCGGCTCATCATGGCGGCGGCGAGCTGCGGGTGATCGCCCGTGGCCGTCTCTCCGGAGAGCATGACCGCGTCGGTGCCCCAGAAGACCGCGTTCGCCACGTCGCTCGCCTCCGCGCGCGTCGGGCGCGTGGACTTCGTCATGGACTGGAGCATCTCGGTGGCGACGATGACGGGACGCCGCACGCGTCGCGCAACACCCAGGATTTGCCGCTGGATGACGGGCACGCGTTCGGGCGGGAACTCCACGCCGAGATCGCCGCGCGCGACCATCACGCCGTCCGATGCGGCGACGACGCTCTCCAGGTTCTCGAGCGCGTCCGGCGTCTCGATCTTCGCGATGACCGGTGTGGGCTTCCCCCACTCCTGGCAGATCTCGCGCACCAGCTTCAGGTCGTCCGCGCGGCGCACGAATGACAGCGCCACGTAGTCCATGCCGCAAGAGAGACCGAAGATGAGGTCCTCCTTGTCCTTCTCCGTGAGCGCGGAGATGCGCATCGTCTTGCTGGGCAAGTGCACGCCGACGTGGTTGCGCATGCCGCCGCCCTGATGGACGTGCGCGCGGACCTTGTCGCCGTCGATGCCGGTTACCTCGAGGACGAGGCGACCGTCGTCGAAGAGGATCTTGTCGTGCATGCGCACGTCGCCAGCAAGGCCTTCATACTGGATGGTGATCACGCGCTCGTCGTTCGAGTGCTCGCCTTCCATCAGTGTGATGTCGATACCGGACGGAAGGTCGAAGTTCTTGGGGAACGTTCCAGTGCGGATCTTCGGGCCGCAGAGATCTTGCAGCGCCGCAACGTGCTTCTTCTTGTCGTCGCTCGCGTCGCGCAGGCGCTGGAGCCGCGCTTTGTGCTCCTCGTGCGTGCCGTGCGAGAAGTTGAGGCGCGCCACGTCCATACCGGCGTCGATCAGTGACCGCAGTCCCTCCGCGGAGTCACACGCGGGTCCGAGGGTGCACACGAGCTTCGCGCGACGGATCGCCATGGCGCGCGATTATGCACCTTCTACGCTCACCGCGGCTCTCTTTTTCGGGACTAGAAAGATCCGGAGAGCGTCGCGCCGGTGAAGGTCGGCGAAGAAACGGGCGAGACGTCTAGCCCCGAGGAGCTGAGCGTGTCGAACGTGAGACGGGCGACGCTTGGCTTCGACGAGCTCGGCACCTTCGGGTCAGACAAGGCCGATTTGGTGGGTCCCGTGGGCTCCACGAAGTGCCACACGAGGCCACCCGCCACGACGACGAGGCCGATGACGCCGATCACGAGCCCAGTGTTCGCGCGTGACGTCGCGACCTCGGCGCCCTTCTGCACACCAGCCGAAGAGCCGGTCGCGCAGGAGCGCGAGTCGAAGTTGCACTGCGGAGGCACGTCGCCACGATTCACGAAGTACATGATGCCGCCGCCGACGGTCGTGGCTCCGCCCACGCCCACGAGGATCCACGGATAGATGGTGTGCTCGCGCGTGGCGGGCGTCACCGGCCCGGTGTCGCCACTTCCCGAGTCAGAGCCCGAGCCAGAGCCCGAGCCCGAGCCCGAGCCATTCCCCGTGCCGCCGCTGCTTCCCTTCCACTGGAAGCTGATGGCGCGCGCCTTCTCGCCCTCGCGGATGAGCACCTTCTGCTCGAGGGCCTGCGCGCCGTCGCGCTCCAGCCGCACCGTGTGCTCGCCGGTGGGTACGGACATGCTCTTGCCATCCAGGCGCGATTGCACCTGATGGCCATCGAGGAAGACGCGGACGTCCACGATGTCTCCACCGCTCTCGTCCTTGGCGCCCACGACGATGGAGGGCATGAGGGCGGTGACCTCGTTCAGCCACACGTTGCAGTCGGAACGCACGACGCTCGGGCAGCTCTCGCGCGAGCAGATGAGGAGCTCACGCTGCGCCTCGCCGAGCTTGCCGTCCAGGCGGAAACGCTGCGCCTTCTCCGACGATGCGACGCACGCTTGCTTGTTGTCCGCCCCACCACCGGCAGGTCCAGGCGCGGTTCGCTGCGCCGCAGCGTCGCGCGCGGATAGCCCGAGCGTGAGGAGAATTCCGAAAGTGGATACAACGCAGAGCCGCCGCACACCGCGAGGATACCCGAACCCAGGAAAGTTCTCGCGGATGATCGTCGTGCGCCTCCGAAGATGGGGCCGTTTCGTGCTACTTCCATGCCCACGATGCCCCTTGCCAGAGACCCCGAAGGCCGGCTTGCGACAGGAGCACTGGTGAACCCCATCCTGCTCGCGGAGGCGGTGAAGAGCGTGGGAACGCCCGCCTACGTCTACGACCTGGATGCCATCCGGGACGGCGTGCGCGCGCTCAAGGCGGCGTTCGGCACGGAGCGCCACCACATCGCGTATGCGGTGAAGGCAAACAGCGCCGCCGAGATCGTCCGAACGATCGCGCGCGAGGGCGCTGGCGCGGACGTGGTGTCGGGCGCGGAGCTCGGGTTGTCGCTCGCGTGCGGCATCGCGGCGGAGCGCATCGTCTACAGCGGCGTGGCGAAGCGCGACGACGAGCTCGATCGCGCCATTTCTTCTGGCACGGACGGCATCGGCGCGATCCAGGTGGAGAGCGTGGAGGAGATCGCTCGCATCGAGGCACGCGCCGCGTTCATGGGATGGAAGGCGCGCGTGTCGCTCCGCATCAACCCCGGTGTGGAGCTCGAAGATCTCTCCACCCATGCGCACATCGCAACGGGCCATGACGAGGCGAAGTTCGGCGTGCCAATCACCGACGTGTCGCGCGCCCTTGCGGCGCTGTCTCGCGCACCGCACCTGGTGCTCGTCGGGCTCACGGCACATGGCGGCTCGCAGTTCACGACGACTGCGCCGTATGTCGCCTCCGCAAAGGCGCTGTTTGCGCTGGCGCGCGAGGTGCTGAAGACGCACAAGCTGGACTACGTGGACGCCGGCGGCGGCTTCGGGATCGACTACGGGGATGGCTGCGAGGCCACGCCCGCAGATTTCGTGCGGGCCGCGCTCGAAGAGAAGAAGGCGCACGGGTTGGATGCGCTCGCGCTCTACGTGGAGCCCGGGCGCGCGCTCGTCGGCTCGCACGGCGTGCTCGTGGGGCGCATCATCCAGCAGAAGGTCGTCTCCGATCGCCGCTGGGTCATGCTGGACACGGGCATGAACGATCTGATGCGGCCAGCGCTGTACGGCGCAAAGCACCGCATCGAGCTCGCCGACCGCGCGCACCAGGGCGATCGCGCATGGCGCGTGGTGGGCCCCGTGTGCGAGAGCTCCGACGACTTTGGCGAGCACGCGCTCGGCGAGAACCCCGAAGGCCTGGTCGCCATCCGCGACGCGGGCGCCTACGGCTACTCGATGGCGAGCCGCTACAACGGTCGCGCACTCCCAGCGGAGGTCTTCGTCTCCGAAGGCAAGGTCATCGCAGCCCGCGCACGCGACGACGACGAAGCATGGATCAAGGACCGCCTAGCAGCCGGCAGGTAGGAGAAATCAAGTGGCAGCGAAACACGACGGAAAGCGCGCAGCAGCGAACATGTGGGTCACGCACCAGAACCTCGCAAGAGCGAAGGGCGGTCGCCCGCAGTACAAGCAGCCAGTGAAAAAGGGACTGCAGGCCCCCCCGAAAGAGCCCGAGGTGAAGGCCGAGGAAAAGGTCGAAGCCAAGGCCGACAAGAAGCCCAAGTCGAAATCCCGGACCTAGACCCGGACCTAAACCTCGACCTCGACCTCGACCTGGACCTAAACCTCGACCTCGACCTCGACCTAAACCTCGACCTCGACCTCGAC
>JANXLV010000335.1 GCA_025355005.1 Myxococcales bacterium
CGACGACGACGACTTCGACAAGGACAGCGACCTTTCACCTCGGCATCGACCTTCACCTTCACCTCGGCATCGACCTTCACCTTCACCTCGACATCGACCTTCACCTTCACCTCGACATCGACCTTCACCTCGACCTCGACCCTTTCACCTCACTTCGTGCGTTGGGGCCTTTTGCTCGCGGTCGTTCATGTGGTCCTCCTGACATGCTCGTGGGTGGCACGCGTCCTCGCGTTCGTCAAACCCCGCCGTCAAGACGAATGAGCTCCAGGACGACGCCGGGATTTGACGAACACGAGGACGCGTGCCCGTGGGGGGCGACTGCATGTCAGGAGGACCACATGAACGACACTGCGAAGACTGATTGCCTTATGCCGTTTCAGAAGTTGGATATTTACCAGTGCGCCAAGGAGCTTGTGGTGAGGGTGCATCGCGCTGGGATCCGCGATGCGGAGTTTCGCGATCAGGCTCTGCGGGCTAGCAAGAGCGTGTTTCTTCATGTCGCCGAAGGGCTTCCGAACTTCTCGCACGGCATGCGACGGAAGTACTTCACTGGCGCTCGGAACAGCGCGTGCGAGACCTCTGGCGCGGCGGACGGCGCGCACGCGATTGGCGCTTTGGACTACGCCACGGCAGTCGACATCATGCAGCGCTGCCAGAACCTCGCGAAGATGCTCTCGGCGTTGATGCGCTGAGGCGCTCAGGCGCTTGCTCACCACGCCGCGGAGTTCGCCATCCGCGGCGTAGTGGGTTTCGGCGCGCTCAGCGCGTTAGCTTCGTCAGCGTGCCGAGGATCTGTCGCATACGATCACGGACCTCGTCTCTCACGCAGGGCACGTATGACGGCCCGCATCCGGTTGTAGCCCAGCGCCACGCCGACCTCGATGCACGCGAGCGTCTCGCGCGCGCTGCCCAGCGCGCTGTGGAACCGTTGCTGCGCGTTCTTCCCCCGAGAGTAAGAGCCCTCCGACGTGTTCAACGCGATGCTCGCCGCCGCGCGCCGCATTTGCTTCTCCAGATCCACGTCCCGCCGCCCAATAGCCTCCATCTCCGTCCTGAGCATCCAATCGTCTCGATGATCACGCTGTAGATTCTCAACTCCATGTGCGAGCTCCTTTCGTGCCATCCTTCCTTCCCATGACGACTCCCCTCGAGCAGATCTCAGTCAAGACGGTAGACGGCGCGGCCTCCAGCCTCGGCGCGTTCGGTGGTAAAGTGCGCCTCATCGTGAACGTCGCATCGGCGTGTGGGCTGACGCCGCAGTACACTGCGCTCGAGGCGGTCTATCGCAAGTACAAGGCGCGCGGCTTCGAGGTCCTCGCATTTCCCGCAAACGAGTTCGGCGCGCAGGAGCCCGGCACCGACGCGGAGATCAAGACATTCTGCAGCACGAAGTACGACGTGACGTTCCCGGTGTTCTCCAAGATCGTCGTGAAGGGCGACGGGCAACACCCGCTCTACGCCGCGCTCACGAGTGGCAAGGACATCACATGGAACTTCGAAAAATTCCTCGTAGATCGTGACGGCAACGTGGTGGAGCGCTTCACCCCAGACGTGACCCCCGACTCCGAAAAAGTCATCGCCTCAATCGAAAAGGCCCTCGGCCCCGCCTGAAATCTACTTCGACTTCGACCTCGACTTCGACCTCGACCTCGACCTCAACCTCGACCTTCTTCGGGTGCGCTGGGTGCGGGCTTGGCCATCAGGGTCCTCGCGGTCAGAGGCTTCGGAGCTGTTTTTCCAGGAAGGCGCGCTCCACCTGGTTCGTCGCGAAGCCCACCGCGCGCTGGTAGGCGGCCTTCGCGTCTGCCGTACGACCTAGTCTTCGCAGCAGGTCTGCCTCTGCGGCGTGGAGCAGGTGGTGCTCCGTCAGCACCCCCCGCTTTTTCATGTCGCGCAGACGCGAAAGACCGTGTGCGGGGCCCGATGCCATGGCGATGGCGACGGCCTCGTTCAGCTCCACGAGCGGTGAGTCAGCGCGATCTCGCAGAAGCTTGTATAATGCAGCTATCTGGATGAAGTCGGTCTCGGCGTAGGTGCTGGCTTCGTCGTGCAGAGCCTGGATGGAGGCCTCGATCGCGTAGTGGTCAACCTCTCCCGGCTTCTTGAGTGACTCTTCGAGCAGCGCCTTGCCGCGCTCTACTTGCGCGCGATCCCACAGCGCGCGCTCCTGATCAGCGAGGAGCACGAGCTCCCCTTCCGCGGACACACGTGCGGGCCGGCGCGCGTCGATCAGCAGCAGCAGCGCGAGCAAGGACAGCGGCTCGCGTCGTTCGGGCAGGAGAGCGCGCAAGAGCTGCGAGAGTCGCAGCGCCTCTGCAGCGAGGTCCACGCGCAAGAGCGACGCGCCGCCGGTCGCCACGTAGCCCTCGTTGAAGATCGCGTACACCACGTCCAGCACGGCGACCATGCGCTCGCCGAGCTCGCTCTGTCCGGGCACCTCGTAGGGGATCTTCGCTGCGCGGATCTTGTTCTTCGCGCGGACCAGTCGCTGCGCCATCGTCACCTCGGGCACCGCGAACGCGCGTGCGACCTCCTCGGTGGACAGCCCGGAGAGGAGGCGCAGAGCGAGGGCCACCTGCGCATCCGTGGACAGCGCGGGGTGACAGCACGTGAAGATGAGTCGAAGCTGATCGTCCGGGAACGACTCGCTATCAGGCGCGTCGTCCCATGCCGGCTCCATCGCGCGGCCGAGCTCCTCGTGCACGCGCTCCGACATTTTGTGGTGCCGGAGCGCATCGGTCGCCTTGTGCGCGGCGGCACGATAGAGCCACGCGCGCGGGTTGTCGGGTAGACCCTCCGTGGGCCACTGCCCAAACGCCGCCTCGAAAGCGCGATCGACGGCCTCTTCCGCGATGTCGAGGCTCTGCGTTCGCTTTGCCATCGTCGCGACGAGCGCACGACGCTCTCGTTGCACGAGCTCCGCGAGGATGACGGTGGTCTGGGTGTCCACGACGTGAGGATAGTTCACGCCGTGGCCGGGCCCAAGGATCCAAGCTCACGCAGCCGCGATCACATCGCCATGTCCATGATCGGGCGCACCTCGATGGTGCCGATCTCGGCCGACGGAACCTTCGCTGCGATCGCGACAGCCTCGTCGAGGTTGTGCGCGCGCACGCGGTAGTAGCCGCCGAGCTGCTCGCGCGTCTCCGCGAACGGGCCGTCCGTCACGGTGCGCTTGCCGTCGCGCACGCGCACGATCTTCGCGCTCTTCGCGGTGGTGAGCGGCTCGCCTGCCACGAACTGTCCCTCGTTGCGGATGGCGGTCGTGAACGCGCCGTACGCCGCGAAGAGCTCGGTGCGCCGCGCCTCACTGAGCTTCGCCCACTCCTCCTCGCGATCGTAGATGAGGACGATGTAGTCTTTCGTGCCGGTGGAGGCCGTGCCGACCTTGCTGTCCATGCTGGGCATCGGCATGTCGGCGAGCCTGCGGACCTCGATCGCGCCGGTCTTCGCGCCGGGGATCTTCGCGGCCCACTCGATGGCCTCGGCCTCGTCCTTGGCGTCGACGGAGTAGTAGCCGCCGAGCTGCTCCTTGGTCTCCGCGAACGGGCCGTCGCTCACCGCGCGCTTCTTGTCGCGGACGCGGACGCAGGTGGAGGTGCTGACGGGCTCGAGCGGCGCGGCGTCACCACCGCGGCCGGTTGCGAACAGCTCCTTGGAGAACGCGCGGTACGCGTCCATGACGGCGGCGCCTGCCTCCTTGGTGGTCGGGCGTGCGGACTCGGACTCGTGGATGAGAAGAACGTATTTCATGGTGATTGGCTCCTTCGTGAGTGAGTCGAGCGACGAGGCCCAAGATCGACATGGGTCGCGATTATTTTTTCAAGGCCCTGTTTCCAGTGCTTTTTCCATGTGGGCGAGCGTGTGAACGCGTTCTCCAGAGCCGCGGCGTCCTCCAGGGCAGCCTGGTCTTCGCGGGCGCTCCATTCGTCCTCGGAGAGGAGCGACGTGGCTCCGACGGCGAGCGACGGAAATGCGCCATCGTCGACCTCACCGACAGCCACGATGTCGAGGCGAATGAAGAGCTCCGCGATCGCGCGCTGCCATCTCCGGTTGTACTCGCCACCGCGCAGGCCTGCGCTCTCGCGCAGCGCCTTGGTTGACATGGGCGAGTCGTCCTCCAGCACCGCCAGCACGTCGCGCGCGTCGGGCGAGCGTGCGACCCGCGACGCGTGTGGCGACACCCCCGCGAGCATCGCGCGGAACACCGGCAGCGAGAAGAACGTGGCGCGATTGCGGAACCACTTGGCGTAGACGACCTTCCGGCTCTCGGCCAGGCGCATGCGCAGATGCCAGAGGGCCACGACGTGATCATCCGCGTCGTCGGTCCACTCCCATCGCATCTTCTCGCCTGGGTGCGCGACGGAGAACAGCGAAGGCGGCTCTGGCTTGTTCGCGAGCGGGTACACGAGCAGGATGCCGTGCGCGTCGATCGCCTTGATTGCGCGCGCGAACGTGAGGTTGCCAGAAGCCATGCGAAGCTATTCTACGAGCGCGGGGGTCGCAGCCGCGACTGGCTCGCCGCAGCAGCGCATGCCCTGCTGGTAGAGCACGTGCTGGGGACCGTGGATGCGGGTCGTGGGCTTGCAGCGCGTACGCACCGGTCCCCAGTAGCCGCCCTTCATGATGGAGGGATTTCCGGTCTTCTCCGTGGAGCGCGTCCACTCGTCCACGTTGCCCGTCATGTCGAAGACGCCGAACGGGCTCTTGCATTTCGGGCGCGAGCCGGACTGCACGCCCTGCCACAGCTGATCGAGCTCCAGCATGGCCGCCTGGCCTCCGCGACCGCGCGCCCACGACCCCGACCAGAGCCGCCAACGATGATCGACGACGCACGCGTCGCCGTCGCGCAAGTAGCCGTAGGGATAGGGCATGGCCTCCTCGCCCTCGCAGGCGAACGTCCACTCATCCTCCGTGCAGAGGCGGCGGCCGTCCTTCTGGCAGAGCGCGCCGGCCTCGTTCCAGTCGACGAGGATCATCGGGAACTCGCCCTTCTTGTTCGGATACTCGAAGCGGTCGATGCAGAAGTGCATGTCGCGCTGAGGCAGGCTCGCTGTGATCTTGAGCCACTTGTCGCGGTCGAATACGGCGCAGCGCTCGGGCCAGTCGCGGTTGATCCAGTTCGTGCAGACGCTCTGCTGGAGCGTGTCGCCGGCGAGGCGCATCTTGCCGCTCACCTCGATCATGCCGGGCGCGCACGCGCCGCGGTTGCCCTCTGCGGCGTCGGTGACGTCGGGTGCCTCGCCCTCATCGCCCTTGATCTGCCAGTGCTTGCCGTCGATGAGTCGCCACTCGTGCGTGGGCGTGGCGGGCGCGGCGGCCTCCGTTCGGCCCGTGATGAGCAGGACGAGCGGCACCGAGACCGCGCCGATGGCGCCGAGAATTCGAAGGGAGGTCCGCACTGAGCGGCCCAACCTAGCGTCACACGGCGCCGCCGCAAAGCTCTGCGCGAGGCTGGCGCTGCGGGACTCAGCGGATAGGCGCGGTGCCGTTCATCACGTCCACCTTGCGGAAGTACGAGCGGGCGAACGCGGCCAGCTGACCCTCGGTGGGGTGATCCACGGTCTCGACGCCCACGATCTTGTCGACGAGCGCGTGGTCGTGGCGGTGCACGTGCTTGATGAACTCGAGCTTCGCCTTGCCCGGGCCGACGACGAGGATCTCCTCCGCGCTCTTCAGCGCCTCCGCTGTGGCGTGGAAGAAGTGCTGGTCCTCCGCGGGGTGAGAGCTGCCGTGGGCGCGCGGCTCGCCGCGGTGGGATACGTGCTGGTGCGGCGCGTGTACCGCGAGCGTCTCGAAGTCGCCCTCACCAAGGTGGAAGATCTTGGCTTCGGCGCGATCGATCCAGAGAGCGACGTGTCGGTTGTTCATGATGAGGGGAGCAAGAGCAACCTGCGTGCCGTCTCCGTAAACAGCGGGGCGGCGGGGTCACGGAGGGCTCTGCCGCAAACGTGGCGCACGCAGCGAACAGATTGCACGGAGGACTTGACGCGCGGTCGGACGCGACCTCTGTATGGTGTCAGAGGCGAGGAGGCGAAGGGCCGATGAAGATGTTGACGAGCTACGTGATCGACGCAGCGCGTACCCCCCGTGGACGCGGAAAAGCTGGCAAGGGTGCGCTCTCCGGGATGCACCCACAAGAGATCCTCGCGACCGTGCTCCGCGCGCTCCCCGCGCGTACGGGCTGGGACGCGAAGGACGTGGACGATCTCATCATCGGCTGCGTCTCGCAGGCGGGCGAGCAGGGCGCGAACATCTCGCGCAACGCGCTGCTTGCCGCCGGCTGGCCCATCGAGGTCAGCGCGGTGTCGCTCAACCGGTTCTGCGGAAGCGGACAGCAGGCCGTGAACTTCGCGGCCATGGGCGTGGCGTCCGGCGCGATGAACCTGGCCATCGCGGGCGGCATCGAGAGCATGTCGCGTGCGCCCATGGGCTCCGACGGCGGCAGCGTGGACGGGAACAACATGGAGCTGCGCAAGCGCTTCTTCCAGGTGCCGCAGGGCATCAGCGCAGACCTCATCGCCACGATCGAGGGCTTCACGCGCGCGCAGATCGACGAGATCGCGCTGCGCTCACAGGAGCGCGCGGGCGTCGCCATCAAGGAGGGTCGCTTCGCGAAGTCGCTTGTCCCCGTCACCGAGACGGGCTCTGACAAGGTGCTCCTCGCCGCGGACGAGAACCCGCGCCCCACCACCGCGGAGGTGCTCGCTGGCCTCGGCGCGTCGTTCGTCGGCATGGGTGCGATGCCCATCGGGCCCAATGGCGAGACGATGGCAGAGCTCGCCATGCACGCTTACCCCGCCGTGAAGGCGATCAATCACATGCATTCTGCAGGCAATTCCAGCGGCCTCGCGGACGGCGCGGGCGCGGTGGTCCTTGCCTCCGAAGCGTATGCGAAGGACCACGGGCTCAAGCCGCGTGCGCGCATCCGTGCGGTCGCTACGGTGGGCAGCGAGCCCGTCATCATGCTCACGGGCCCGGCCCCCGCCAGCGAGAAGGCGCTCCGCATGGCAGGCATGAACGCGAAAGACATCGACCTCTGGGAGATCAACGAGGCATTCGCCGCCGTCGTCCTGCAGACCACGCGCAAGCTGGGCATCGACCCCGAGCGCATGAACGTGAACGGCGGAGCCATCGCTCTTGGCCATCCGCTCGGCGCGACGGGCGCGATGCTCATCGGAACCGCGCTCGACGAGCTCGAGCGGGCGAACAAGACCACCGCGTGCATCACGATGTGCATCGGCGGCGGACAGGGCATCGCGACAATCCTCGAGCGCGTGTGACCCCAAAACCCGGGCCGCGCTATGGCGTGCGCTCCGCGACCCAGAGATCCAGGGCGCCACCGCGACTGCTGGTGAGATACAGACGACACCCATCCGGCGAGAGCCAGGTGGGGAAGTCTTCGCCCGAAGCGTTCACCTCGGTCACTGCCGTCGGCGTGCCGAATGAGCTCGACACGGTCGGGCGCTCGGAGAAGAAGATGTGGTTCGAGCTCCCGCCCCCACGGGAGGAGCTGAAGTAGATGTACGTGCTGTCGATGCTCGGCACGGGGAACTGTTCTTCGCTCGCGGTGTTGAGGTCCACGAGCGGCACGGGCGCCATGAAGGTCGTCCCGTTCGAGCGCGCCACCACCAGGTCGTTGTCACGCCCGATCCAGAGCGCCGCGTTGCTTGGCGAAAAATAAGGCTGTGCCTCGTCGCCGCTGCTGTTCACGACGGTCAGCGGCGTCGCCACGCCAAACCCCGTTGCCTTCGAGGCGACGAAGAGGTCCCGGGCGCCCAGCCCGCCTTCGCGCTCGGAGCAGAATACGAGCGTGAGACCGTCGAGGCTGATCATCGGGTCGTAGTTCAGGTTCGTGTTGTCGCCTGGGATGACGAGACTGGGCGCGCCGAAAGCATCCATGCGGCTCGCGCGCTGCGACGCGAAGATCTGCGCACCCGTGTTGCCCGACGACTGGAAATAGATCGTGAGCTCGTCCCCGGTGAGCCGGCCCCAGCTCTTCACCTGCGGTGCGTTCAGCATCGACACGAGGGTGGGAGGGTTGAACGCCTTGTGGCGGTCACACTTCGCGACGGCCGCATCCAGAGACCCATCGTCACTCGGCGCCGCATCACCCAAGACCGTCGCGTCCGTGGCGCCGGCCTCCCCAGACGCGCCGCCGTCGCCACCGTCGCCGGTGGCCGAACCAGCAAGCCCGCTGAACGACGTTACGAGCCCGCACCCGGCAAGCACGGCGAGCGCGAGCGCAAGAAGCACGAGTCTCCTGCGCGATGCCGACCCCATGTCGCAAGCCTACCACCGACCACCTCGACTTTTCCATCCGGATGGGTTTGTCTGATGTTGCCCATGGCGACATCCACCTTGAGCCCACTCCGGCGGGCGCGCGAGTACGCCCGGCATCTCGCGGTGCGGAGCTTCTTCGAGGGCTCCTCGCGTGCATTCAGCTTTCATCCGAACGCGAGGCCCTCGCGGCATTCGGTGGAGCGCATTCGCAACGTCTCGTACCTCTCCCGGGAGGAGAGCCGCGCGCGACACGCAGACCCGGAGCTTCACCTGCTCGACGTGTGGCGACCACTGCCGGTCTCCCCCGCCCCGCGCCATCGCGTCCACCACGGACCGCCGTGGCCCATCGTGTTCTACGTGCATGGCGGCGCGTTCAGCATCCTCTCGAAGGACACGCACTGGATCATGGCGCTGGCGTATGCGCGTCGCGGCTTCCTGGTGTTCAACGTGAACTATCGCCTTGCACCGACGCACCGCTACCCCGCCGCGATCGCGGACGTGTGTGACGCGTATGCGTGGATGACGAAGAACGCGGCGCGCTACGGAGGTGATCTCTCGCGCGTCGTGCTCGCGGGCGAGTCCGCGGGCGCAAACCTGGTGACCAGCCTCTCCATCTGCCTCACCTACCCGCGCGAGGAGCCGCACGCGAAGCTCGCGTACGACACCGGCGTCGTGCCGCGCGCGGTCGTCCCCGCGTGCGGGCTCTTCCAGGTCAGCGACATCGAGCGCCTCTCGCGTCGCAAGCCGAACATGACGGGCTTCGTTCGCGACATCCTGCCGGGCGTGTCGGGCCCGTACCTCGGTGAAGGTCCTCACGCGTCGTCGCTCGATCTCGCGGACCCGCTCCTTCTCTTCGAGCGCGGTGACAGATCGGAGAAGCCGCTGCCGCCGTTCTTCTTGCCGGTGGGCACGAAAGATCCGCTGCTCGACGACACGCGTCGCCTCGGCGCGGCGCTCCGTGCGCTGGGCACCACGGCGGAGGAGAAGTACTACCCGGGCGAGGTCCACGCATTCCACGCGTTCGTCATGCGCAAGGCCGCGCGCGAGTGCTGGGCGGACACGTACGCCTTCCTCGACCGGCACGTCCCCCCGACCTGAAGCATCCGCCGACGAAGAGCCAGGAGTTCTACGAACGCTCGCACAAGCCGGCGCCTCCGCAGAAGACCTGAGCGGTGCGGGAGCCGCTATGCTCGGGGCATGTCGCTCCGGCGATGGACCCGAGGACCACGCGCTGGGCTGCTCCTTCTTGTCACAGTCGCACTGTGCACTGGGGCCGGTTTGCGCGCGCGCAACAACGCGAAGGTGGCACAGTTAC
>JANXLV010000344.1 GCA_025355005.1 Myxococcales bacterium
GAGGTTGGGTCGTGCCGATCCGACTTTGTCCGAGCTCGCCCCCACCCGTGGACTCGTTCGCGACGACGCGCCGCGCCACCCGGCCGAACATCGCGGACGCCCCCCGCCCTCTCGTGTTCACCGCCCGCGAAACTCAGGACAGAGCGACCATCTGACGAATCATCAGACGCGTTCCGGAACGCGTGGGTCATTACCGTTCTTGTTTCTGGGTAAACAGCGTCGCATGGCGTGAGAGCCGCCCGTCAGGCAAGGCTTCGAGCGAGCACGGAGCGGAACGGACCTCTGTCCGTGAGCACCGCGCGCAGCTCGAAACGAAGTCTGGCGGGATGGATCTCGCGCCATGCGATGCTGTTTAGCCGATGATGCCGTGCTCGATACGACCGAGCACGTCGTCCACTGCCTGCGCCCCGAGATCCGTGTCCATCATCGTGATGGGCGCGACGTCGCGCAGCGCACGGTTCTCCTTCTTGAGCCACGCGCGCGCCTTTTCCGTGGTGCCGAGGACAGCCGTGGCCCGAGCGATGGCCTTGGCCACGCGCAGCACACGCTCCGACTCCTGAGGGTCGAGCTGCCCCGCGAGCTTGCGGCGCGCGAGCGTGCGCGGAGCCATCCCCACGACGGGAGCAGCGGCCTCGAGCGAGAGCCCGAGCTTGTCCGCCACCGACGACAGCCACGCGAACGGCGCGCCCTTGCGAACGACCGCCACGAGGTCCATCGGCGAAGCGATGGCCTCCTTGAATGCCTTGTCTCCTCCGAGGACGGCGACGATGTTGCGAGCCAGGACGGTCATGCCATATGGCATAGCACGGGGTGCCATATGGCGCCAGTCCGTCAGAGGCCGGGGGTGGGGGCCTTGACTATCGTGAGCTCGGATTTGATCCGGTCGCTCACCCACACGTTGTTGTTCTTGTCGATGATCACGGCGCCTACTCCGTCCAGGGACTCGACGAGCTTGATGCCTTTTTCCGGGCCCAGGATGAAGACGGCGTCGTCGATGGCATCGGCGATGAGGGCGGTCTTCGCCCAGATGGTGACGCTTCGCGAGGCTGTGGCGGGCTTGCCCGTGCGTGGGTCGATGATGTGGTGATAGCGCTTGCCTTCGACGATGTAGCTTCGCTCGTAGTCGCCTGCGGTGCTGAAGGCGTGATCGGCGAGGCCGAGTAGCGCGAAGTAGCTTCCGTCGGGGCCGCGCGGATCGCGCACGCCGGCGGACCACGGTTTGCCGTCGGGCTTCGTGCCGCGCGCGAACAGATCGCCGCCCGCCTGCACGTAGAAGGAGCGGAGGCCGGCCTTGTCGAGGATGGCCACGGCGCGGTCGACGCCGTAGCCCTTCGCGATGCCGCCGAGGCTCATCTTGGTGCCGGCGGTCTGCAGCATGATGCTCGGGACGGCAGGGTCCAGCTTGATCTTCTTGTAGCCGACGAACGGCAGCAACTTGGCGATGTCCGCGTCGGACGGCGGATGCGGATCCAGATCCTGATCGAACTTCCAGAGGCCGTGCAAGGTCTCGAACGTGATGTCGAACGTGCCCTCGGAGATGTCGCTCGTGTGGACGGCCTCCTTGACGACGTCGAACGTCTCCTGACTGACCTTGATGGCATCCCGGCCCGCGGCCGCGTTGACGCGCGAGAGCTCGCTGTCCGGTCGCCACGTGGTCATCAGGTTCTCGACGCGCTTGATCTCCTCGATCGCCTCCGCGAAGAGCGCACGTACCCGCGGGCCGTCCAGCCCGGCCTGCGTGTAGCCCGCGAAGCCGAGGTGCGTGCCCATCGCCCTTCCTTCGAGCCACACCTTCTCGCTCGGCGAGAGCGACACCGTGCGTGGCCCGTCCGGGCCTGCGGGCTCCGCGCTGGTGGACGCGGCGGCCGACGGAGCGGTGGCCGCGGGGGGGGGAGCGGACGTGGCGGACGTGGCGCGCATGGCCTCCGTGCTCTCGGGCGGCCGCGTCAGCGATGTCTCGCGATCATGACACGCCGTGACGGCGATCAAGAAGAGGAGGCCAGCGGCGGGGACGACGCGCTTCACGCTTCCTTCCTTAACACCGAGAACGGCACAAGCGAGCCTGATTCCGCCGGCCACATGCGTCTTGTCTGGACGGCTGCGGCGCGGTCCGCGTTGACACCGCATCGATCAGGTACCAAAGAGTACCGCCCATGCTCGACGAGAAGGTCATTCGCACGGTGGACGCCGCGGTCGACGCCGAGAAGGACGCCCTCAGCAAGCTCTCCACGAGCATCCACCAGAACCCCGAGCTCCGCTTCGAAGAGGTGAAGGCAGCAGGCTGGATCTGCGAGCTGCTCGCCGCGCGGGGCATGGCCGTCACGCGCGGCGTCGCCGACATGCCGACGGCGTTCATGGCGCGGGCCGGAAAATCGGGCGGCGCGCGCATCGGCATCCTCGCGGAGTACGACGCGCTCCCGCAGATCGGGCACGCGTGCGGACACAACCTGATCGCCACGGCGGGTGTGGGCGCATTCCTGGCCGCGTCGAAGGTCGCGGAGAGCCTGGGTGGTGAGGTGGTGCTCTTCGGCACGCCCGCCGAAGAGGGCGGCGGCGGCAAGGTGAAGATGATCGACGCCGGCCTGTTCGAGGGCATCGACGCTGCGATGATGTTCCACCCGTTCGATCGAGACGTGCTTGCCCACCCGGCACTCGCGAACACCTGGGTCACCTTCACGTTCGGTGGCGCCGCGGCGCACGCGGCCATCGCGCCGCAAGATGGCAAGAGCGCGCTCACTGGGTGCATGGACACGTTCCGCTTGATCGACGGGCAGCGCGTGCATTTTCTCGATGGCGTGCGCGTGCACGGCTTCATTGTCAATGGCGGGCAGGCGGTGAACATCATCGCGGAGACCGCCGCGTGCGAGTTCTCGGTGCGTGCGCGCACCACCGACGAGCTGACTCGCGTCCGCGCGATCGTGGAGCGCTGCGCCCGCGCCGCGGCCATGGCGAGTGACGTCACCATCAGCATCTCCGAGCGTCGCGGCTACAAGGACATGCGCAACAACATGGCGCTCGCTCGCGCTTTCGGGCAGCACATGTCTGCGCTTGGACGCCCACCGCGCGAGACGGACGGCCGCGTGGGCGCGGGCTCCACGGACATGGGCGACGTGTCGCACGTGGTGCCCAGCATCCACCCGTGGCTCGCGATCGTGGACGAGAACGTCGCGCTCTGTCACCAGCACAAGTTCGCGGATGCCGCCGGCAGCGCGCGCGGGATCGACACGGCGCTCGTCGCCGCGAAGGCCATGGCGCGCACCGCGAGCGAGCTCCTGGTGAACGCCGAGCTCCTCGCGACCGTGAAGCGCGAGTGGCAAGAGGATCGCTGATTGAAGCCGCGCGCCAGCGTCACCAAGGTCTCCGGTGTCGACGTGCACTGGGTGGAGCAGGGCAGCGGGCCCGCCGTCGTGCTCATCCACGGACTCCTCGACTGGCATCGCGCGTGGGATCCGATCGTGCCTCGCCTGGTCGCGCGCGGCTTCCGCGTGCTCGCGCTCGATCTACCTGGTCACGGTCTGTCGGGGCGCACGGACGTGCCCTACACGCTCGAGTGGAACGCGCGCCTCGTGGGCAGCTGGCTCGACGTCGCGAACGTCGATCACGCGAACTTCGTCGGGCACTCGTACGGCGGTGGCGTCGCGCAGATGCTCATCCTCACGCACGCGGCGCGCATGGATCGCCTCGCGCTCGTCGCGCCTGGCGGCTTCGGGCGGGAGGTCACGATGGCGGTGCGGCTCGCGGCCCTTCCGTTCCTGGTGGAGCGTCTTGGCCAGCCGTGGCTCACCGTGATCACGCGCGCCACGGGGCCGCTTGGTGGCCGGCTCACCATGGACGCAGAGGAGCGTCGCTGGGTCGCACAGCGTCCGGGCACCGCGCGCGCGCTTCATCGCACCGTGAGGGACGTGATCGGCATGAGCGGACAGGTGCGGCATTTCATGGACCGCGCGCTCGAGGCGCCGCATGTCCCGCCGGTCGCGGTCTACTGGGGCGACAGGGATCGCGTCATCCCGTTCTCGCAGGCCAAGCACCTGCCCACATACTTGCAGGGTGCACGCATCTTCCGTTTCGCCGGGGCCGGCCATTATCCGCACCACGACCATCCGGAGGCCGTCACGACCGACCTCGTCGCGTTCTTCCGCGACGACCGCGCGGAGCCCGTGAGCGTGCGCCGCCCATTGAGCGCCGCTCCGCCGACATGACGCCGACATGACGCCGACTCGCGTCGCGCCGGTCAGGAGGCGATCTTCGAAAGGCGCGTGATGGTCTTCTTGCGGAGCGCGGCGGTTGCCTCGAGGGTCCGTGTGAGGCCGTCGTGATCCTTCACCGCGGGCAGGCGCTCGTATTCGCCGTTCCACAGCTCCAGCATCACGCCCTGCTCGTCCAGCACGATGCGGTCGATCTGCGCCCACATCAGCTTCCGCACCTTGGGCAGGCCCATGGGCAGCATGGTGCGCAGCTCGACGCCGTCTTGCGAGACGATGACACCTCGCAGGTGCGCGCGAAGCACCGTGCCGATCGCGCAGAACGAGAGGAACCAGGCCAGCGGCTGCGCGCCGACCTGACGGTGACGATCACCTTCGACGACCCACACGAAGAGCGGCGAGTTGGAGGAGCCCGCATAGGCGATCGCGACCACCGCCGCAAACGCTAGCGCTGCGACGAGAAAAATATACGAGGGCACCGTGTGCCGGAGCGGCGGCCCGAACGCGCGGCGCTCACCTACCTTCGGACTGTAGGCCATCTCGAAGCGCGCCACGGTGCCGTGAACATCCGTGATCGACGGGCGTTCGGTGTCGTCCGCGGTCTCGACCATGCCGGGAAGCTCTGGCTCTTTTTGGTCGTTGGGCTCGGTCACGGCGTTCATGCCTTGTCGGACACGCATGCGTGCGTGCCCTTGGGGGGATGGATCAGGAAAAGTTCAGGCGTCTTCTGCTTCTTCTTCCCGTCGGTATTCTCGTGTGTGCGCGATCTCGCTCTTCGACGGATTGATCACGAAGAGCCCGTGATCCGCATCCAGCAGGGCCACGTCTCCGTCGGAGGCCCAACGGAACAGGCCCTTCACGTCCACCACCGCGGGCACGTCGAAGAGCCGCAGCAGACTGTGCGTGCGCGGACCATGCGCGCGCTCGGAGAGTGCGATGCCCACGGGCTGCGCGCGGGCCGACACGAGCAGGTCGAACACGGTGAGCGCATCTCCCACGAGGACGGCCTTGGTCGGCAGCTCCGCGCGCTTGTCCGCAGCGGCCAGCATGGTGAGCGCGTCGCAGAGGTCCTCGATGTCCTTCGCGCGCTCGTCCAGGAATGCGTCCTTCGTGAACGACGCAGCGGTGCGCGTGACCTCCCGCGCGACGCGAGAGAGCGCCTGCGCGATGCCGCTGCCCTCGCGAATGAGCTCCACCGTGCGCTCGCGAAAGCGCGCGTCCTCCAGGATCTGCACGTAGGTCTCGAGGAACCACGCGTCAGTCAGGTGAAGTGAGCGCGCGCGATCACGCAGGCCGACGAGCGCCTTCTCTGCGACGTCCACCGCGCCACGGAGCATCTTCACGTCGTCCTTGGCGCGCGCCTCCGCGCTGCCATCCACGCGGATGCGCTCGCTCTGTCGTGCGGCGGGGCGACGCAGCGCCGCGACGGCACCGAGCGCACGCCCCATCACGAGCGGCCTTCCAGGAAGCGTCACGCGCCGTGTGCCGCCGCCAGCTTTGCGGGGCCCGCGCTCACGCTGGGCGTCGATGAGCTCCGCCTGACGAACCGCGCCGCCGATCACGGCGCCCATCATCGTCAAGAGCTCGATGTCGCGATCCTCGAACGCCGGCTTGCGCCGCTGGACGACGAGCGCCCCGAGCGCGCCGGATTTTCCACGCAGCGGAACGGCGAGGAACACGGGGAAGCGCTCCTCACCGAGCTCGTCGAAGTGCTTGTAGAATGCATGCTTTGCGGCGGTGGCGCTGGACACGGGCCGCATGTACTCGACGGCGGCACCGGTGATGCCCTCACCGATCGAGAGGCGAACCTGACCGACGGCCGTGGGGGAAAATCCGACGTTGCCGCGCATGACGAGCACGTTGCCCTCGCCCTCGAGCAGGTAGAGCGAGCACACGTCCGCGCCCAGGATCAGCGCGATCCTGCGAGGAGCCTCGTCGAGCAAGGAGCCGATGGGCATCGGCTTTGCCGCAAAGGCGACGAAATCGAGCACGCCATCGAGCCGCTTGTCTCCGGGGGCGTGGACCCTGGGGCTCGTGCGCCTGCGCGCTTCGTGATCCCCACTGGAGGATTCGGGCTTTGCCATGACGAACGGCGCGGACACTAGCACTAGCGCCCGTTGATGTCGTGGGCTTGCCAGACTATAGGGCGGCCATGGCATTGGATTTCCCGTCTTCCGAGTGGGTCGCTGCGTACAAGGACGCCATCAACGGCAACGCCGCCTTCAAGGCTGCCCACAAGGACTGGACGCACGGCGCGGTGGCGATGGTCGTGAAGGCGGACCCGGCGCTTGGTCTCACGGAGGACCAGGGAATGCTGCTCGACGTGAACCAGGGAGAGTGTCGCAACGCGAAGCTCCTGCCCGCGTCGAACCCTGAAATTCAAGGGGCGCCGTTCATCATCGTGGCGCCCTATTCCACGTGGCGGATCGTCATGGAGGGGCAGCTGGATCCCACCAAGGCGATGATGCAGAACAAGCTGAAACTGACGAAGGGGCACATGCCCACGATGGTGAAGTTCGTCACCGCCTCGAAGGAGCTCGTGGCCTCCTCCACGCGCGTCGAAACGTCGTTTCGACAATGAACGCTTGACCCTGCGGGCAAGACTCACCGAAACTTCGGCCACACACATGGCCGAACACAGCCCGCTGGTCCTGGTTGCCGATGACGAGCCCTCGATGCTCGAGCTCGTCGCGCGACACCTGAAGACGATGCACAACCCCAAGCTCGAGGTCATCCAGGCCTCGGACGGCGAAGAGGCGTGGCGTCTCGCGCGCGAGCACCTGCCCGATCTCGTCGTGCTCGACGTGATGATGCCCGGCATGAGCGGCTGGGAAGTGTGCCGCAAGATCCGCGAGGACGTCGCGCTCGCGCACACCGGTGTCGTGATGCTCACGGGCATCGGCGAGAACCTGAACCAGCTGACGAGCCCGCTCTACGGCGCGGACGCGTACATCGACAAGCCGTTCGAGTTCGGCGATCTGGACGTGAAGGTCCGCGCCACGCTCGACGCAAGGAAGAGCGCGCGCGAAGGTGTGAGCCGCCCGAAGATCAACGGCACCACCGGCGCCGCGAAGCCCGCGAAGGTGACGTACGACGACGATCCGCCGACGAGCATGATGCCCGACAGCGCACGCCCGAAGCCCGCCCGCAAGGCCGCGCCGAAGAAGGCAGCACCCGCGAAGGCCGCGACCGCGAAGGCCGCACCCGCGAAGGCCGCACCGGCTAAAAAAGCAGCACCCGCGAAGGCGGCACCGAAGAAGGTCGCACCGAAGAAGGCGGCACCGAAGAAGGTCGCACCGAAGAAGGCCGCACCGAAGAAGGCCGCACCGAAGAAGGCCGCACCGAAGAAGGCCGCACCGAAGAAGGCCGCACCGAAGAAGGCGGCGAAGAAGCCCGCAAAGAAGAAGGCGAAGAAGCGCTAGTGAAGAAGCACGCCCTCGTCACGACCATCATCTTCGCGCTCTTCCCGCTCTTCCCGTTCGTCCTCGCCGGCTGTCCCAAGAAGTCCGGCGACGCATCCGACGCGGCTGCTGAAGCGGCTGCTGAGCCCGTCGACACCACGCCTTCTGCTGCGCCGAGCGAGACGGCCCACGTGGATGTGAAGGTCGGGTGCAAGCCCGGCGACACGTTGCTCAAGGTCAAGGGCGTGCATGGCGTCGAGGGCCAGTGCCACCACCCATGCAAGGGCGACAGCGAGTGCCCGAAGGATCGTCCGTTCTGCTTCGGCAAGACCGTGGTCGAGACCCAGGGCTACTGCCAGACGCTCAAGGAGTCGCAGCCGAAGTGCAAGCCCGGCGAGAAGCTCGTGCAGGTCGGTGGCGTGATGTTCGAGTGTTGGGTCGGCGTGTGCAAGACCGACGCGGACTGCCATGCGCCTTCGAAGTGCATGACGGACGCGGACGGCTGGGATCCCGACAAGCCCGACCTCCACTATCACCCGTGCTCGAGAGTGGCCGCCGGCACGCCGAGCGCATCACCCAGCGCGGGCCCGCCCACGATACCGAGCGCGTTGCCGAGCCCCGCCGGCAAGCTCGTCGCGCCTGCCGACCAGCCCTTCACGTTCCCGAACCCGAAGCACCTGCCTTGCCCCGCGCCTTACGTGCTTGCTGGCGACAACTGCCAGATGAAGTGAGCTCGAGCCGGAAAATCCCGGTGCTGTGACTCTTGCGCCTGGCGATATTTCGTGTACGAAGTAATTCGTACTCGAGACCAGAGGTATCACCATGCCGAGCCCGTTCCGCGAAGAGCACGATCACTTCCGCCGCACCGTCCGCCAGTACGTGGAGAAGGAGCTCGCGCCCTTTGCCGACGAGTGGGAGAAGAACGAGCTCTTCCCGAACGAGGTCTTCAAGCGCGCCGGTGAGCTCGGTCTCTTCGCGGCGCACTACCCGGAGGAGCACGGCGGCGCCGGTGGCGACTACTGGTTCAGTATCGCCAAGGCCGAGGAGCTCCCGCGCGGCATGTCCGCTGGCGTCTCCATGGGTCTCCTGGTGCAGGGCGACATGGCCACGCCGTGCATCTCGGACCTCGGCACCAAGGAGCAGATCGAAGAGTTCCTGAAGCCCGCGCTCCGGGGCGAGAAGATCGCGGCGCTCGGCGTGTCCGAGCCCGACGCAGGGAGCGACGTCGCAGGCATCAAGACGTGGGCCAAGCGCGACGGCGACGACTACATCATCAACGGTTCGAAGACGTACATCACGAACGGCACGCGCGCGGACTTCGTGACGCTCCTCGTGAAGACGAACCCCGAGACGGGCACGCACGGCTGCAGCTTCTTCCTGGTGCCGACCAAGACCAAGGGCTTCGCCGTGACCGGCAAGCTGAAGAAGATCGGCAATCACGCGAGCGACACCGCGGAGCTCGCGTTCGAGGACATGCGCATTCCGAAGCGCTACCTGCTGGGTGAAGAGAACCAGGGCTTCATGTACCTGATGCAGAACTTCCAGACGGAGCGGCTCATCGCGTGCGCCAGCTCCGCTGCAGGCTGCAATCTGGCCATCGAGCAGGCGATCGCGTTCGGTCGTGAACGCAAGGCGTTCGGCAAGCCGATCATCAAGCGCGAATACTGGCAGCACAAGTTCGTGGACCTGCTCACCAAGCTCGAGGCCGGCCGCGCGCTCACGTACAAGGCCGCCGAGGCCTACAACGACGAGAAGCACGTGAAGAAGGGCCCGATCAGCTTCGATACGGTGAAGCTCATCTCGATGGCGAAGATCTTCATGGGCGAGCTGTCGTCCGAGATCGTCGACCAGTGCCTGCAGTTCCACGGCGGCGCCGGCTACATCGAGGAGTACCACATCGCGCGCGCATGGCGTGATCAGCGCCTCATCCGCATCGGCGGCGGCACGACCGAGACCATGCGCTACTACGTCGCGAAGCTCCTCGGCTTGTAGATAGCATCACGGCTTCACTGCGCTACGCTGGGCCGGGTCGCATGGCGCAACCGCTGAAAGTCGCGATCGTGGGCACCGGGAACGCCTCCGACCTGCTCCTCGGCCCTTCGCTGCGTGCCGTTCCCGGCATCGAGCTGCATAGCGTGGTCTCACGCGACATCGAGCGCGCGGAGCACTTCGCGCTCGTGCATGGCGCGTCCGCGGCGCACAGCGCGTTCGACGACGCCGAGGAGTGCTTCGCGGACCCGGAGCTGGACGCGGTGATCATCGCTACGCCTGACGCCACCCATGCCGCGTACGCAATCGCGGCGGCGAAGGCGAGGAAGCATGTCTTCTGCGAGAAGCCGATCGCGACGACCGCGCTCGACGCGCGCGCAATGATCGACGCATGTCGCAGGGCCAAGGTGAAGCTCGCGGTGGGCTATCACCTGCGCTTCCACGCCGGGCACCGCATGGTGGCGGACCAGCTCGCAGTGGGCGCGCTGGGCAAGCTCTGGCACATGCACGTGCAGTGGACCTACAACGCGAAGACGAACGACAACTGGCGAGCGCAGCGTGATCTCTCGCGCTGGTGGAGTCTTGCAGGTGTGGGAACGCACTGCCTCGACATGGCTCGCTGGTGGATGGTCCCCACGTGCGGCGAGGTCACGCAGGTGCGCGCGATGATCGGCAAGCATCGCTTCGGCGGGCCGAACGACGAGCACGCGAACGTGCTCTTGCGGTTCGAGTCCGGCGCAACGGCGGAGATCACGTCCAGCGTGCTGTTCGAGTCGCAGCGCCGCGTGGAGCTCTACGGCGAGGACGGCGCCGCCATGTGCGAGAGCACGCTCGGACCCTACGGTGAAGGCACGATTCGCATGAAGCGCGAGGCGTTGCGCTGGGAGCTCGTGTCGCCATACGAGGCGGAGCTCGCGAGCTTCGTGCGCTGCATCCGCGAGAACCGCGAGCCAGAGGTGAACGGCGAAGAGGCGCTCCGGAACCTGGAGATCTTGCTCCACGCGGGCGAAGCCGAGCACAAGAACGAAGCGGCAGCCGGTAACCGCCGCTGATACAACGGAGGGCATGCGAGCGGACCTCCAGGACCTCCAGTACGTATGCCCGGACGAGCTGCAGCGTGATGGCTATGGCGCGATGATCTCCCACGCGTTCGGCTTCCCCACGGCCGACGCGCCCGCGTGGTTCGAGCGCTCTGGGCACGAGAACCTCCGCGTGGTCCTTTCCGACAGGAAGGTGGTGGCCGGCCTCATCATGATCCCGATGGGGCAATTCTTCGGCGGCGAGAGCATCCCGATGGTCGGCGTTGCTGGCGTGGGCGTCACGCCGGAGATGCGCGGTCGGGGCGTTGCAAAGTGGATGATGTCCATGTTCTCCGACGAGAGTCGGAAGGCCGGCTTCGCGCTGTCCTCGCTCTACGGGGCGACCACGCGCCTCTACTCTTCCGTGGGCTACGCGCGCGCGGCGCTGCGCGCACGCTTCGAGATCGACCTTCACATGCTGGAGCCGCTGCGCGTACCTCCGGGGACCGTGACCACGCAGGTGGAGGGCGCCCCGCCGGAATTGCGTGCGCTATACACGGAATGGGCGCGCAGTCACCCTGGCCATCTGGATCGCGGCCCCGGCTTGTGGAGCCGTGTCGTCTCGCCGCGGATGCAGGTGACGAGGACGTTCCTCGTCCACGAGGATGGGCGGCTCACCGGCTACACCGTGGTCTCGCACAAGATGGAGGTCGACAAGAGCAAGCTCCAGGCGTGGTGCAGCGTGGCGACCACGAGGAACGCCGTCACTGCCATCCTTTCCATCTTCGGCTCGTACGGTTCCGTGGCGCCCACGGTCACGCTGTTCGGCTCACCCACTCACACGCTGCTGTCCGGCCTCGTAGAGCGTCATCACAAGGTCGATGTGCCGTGGTACTTGATGACGCGCACGCTGGATGTGTCGCGCGCGCTGACTGCGCGTCGCTACCCGCGCTCGGCGGCGTGCGATCTCTCGTTCGCCGTCACGCGGAGCGAAGCCACGGGCCTACCCGAGCGTGAGGCAGTGCGCCTGGTCACCGCGGGTGGCCGTGCGGCGGTGAGGCCCGCGGAGGCGGCGCGCATCTCCATGACCGAGCGCGCGTTCACGCAGCTCTACACCGGCATCCGTTCCGCCAAGGAGCTCCACGGCCTCGGCGACATCACGCTCGCTTCGCCCGCCGCGCGAGACGATCTGGAGGCGCTCGACGAGCTGTTCCGCGGACCCATGCCCACGCTGCCTGACTTCTTCTGAGGGGTGCAAGTCGCCGGCGCGCCGCATTCTGCAGCCACACACCGCGCTTTTTCCGCGCGATCGCTCCCGCTTGCTCCGGGCACACCGGTTGCAGCTGCGGGGGAATGCGACACGCCTTGCTCGTGCTTCTTTCCGTGCTCGCACTTGTTGTGATGAGCGACGTCGCGAGCGCAAGCGATGAGACCAGCATGGTGATTCGCAATGACAGCGCGCGTCCAGTCCGCGTCCAGGTTGCGCTTGGTCCAATGATGCCCTGCGACTCGCATGACAACCAGCTGGCTGCGGGCGTCTGGGCTTCGTCGGGTGCGCGGAGAACCAATGATGCCCTGCGACTCGCATGACAACCAGCTGGTGCTGGACGCGCAGGTCGGCCCGCACGAGACCCGTACGCTCGGTCTTGGCAACGCGGCAGTCGCTTGTGCGCGCAGCACATCGCCTGGCAGCGAGATCGACTGGGGGCCGTCGCGCACTCTGTCCGGTGGCTATCGGTGTCGCACCCGCCGCATCTGCGTCCGCGACACCAGTGTGCTCATGCGGTTCGACGCGGGCTGATCCGATCTTAGGCGGCGCGGAGCTTGTCCGCCTGGCCCATGCGGTAGAAGCGGCGCAGCTCCGTGTGCATCTCGCCGAAGCGGCAGTGCGCGATGAACTCCCGCTCGAGCCTTCGCACGAACCGGCGCGCGCACTCGTTCGCGGCGCGGTATCGCTGGCCTTCGTCGGTATGTGCATGATGCACGTATGTCACGCGGTCGAACAGGCGCTCACGCACGCGCTGGCTGCGCGCCACCCGGTCAAAAGGCCTCGAACCCGACGCGCCGCTCGTTTCGCGAGCCTCGCCGACAGACGCGGAGAGGACGATGTACTTGTCCACCTCGGCCTGCACCTCGAGCTCGAGCTGCGTGGTCTCGCGCTGCGCCTCTGCGCGATTCGTGAGGTAGACGAAGTGGCTCACGCCTTCGATGAGCTGACAGAGCGCGTCCAGGCTCTTGCCGTCCTCCAGATCGAACGCTCGCGACTGCGAGAGCTCTGGAACGCGCAGCGACAGCTCCATGGACTCATCGCTCTCGCGCACGAGCAGCGCTTCGCGTTCGTCGCCCTCTGCCCTGCGGAGGAACGGCGCGAGGTCCAGTCCGACCGGCAGCTGGTAGAGGCGTTCGAGCGCCGCCTGGACACGCTTCGCGATCGAGAGCTCGCGCACGAGCGCGATTCCGTTTCCGACGAGCGGGTTCGCGTTCGAGTCGTGACTCAAGACGCTGCGCCGCCGGTGCCGCGCGGCGTGACGAAGCCGTGCGACGAGAGCGCGTCCGCGAGACGGTTGCTTCGCGTGCGCAACCACCGCTCGTAGAGCTTCACCAGGTTCTTCGAGCTCTGGATGCCCTGGGCAACGGTGGCGTCGGCAACGTCCGTGAGCACCGCGACGAAGGCTGCAAATTTAGCGGCGAGCTCCCGGAAGACGTCGAGCGTCGACTCGCCACGGGCTGCGGGGCTCACCATCAGGGCGCCGGCGTTCTCGTAGGCGGTAGCCCCCAGGCCGATGATGTACTTCGAGTCGACCCCGCGCGCCGCGAAGTGGCCACCGAAGAACCCGGAGCTGTACAGGATGCCGTCCCCGAGGGAGCGAAGTTTTTCGAAGCGTTCTCCAACGTTGGGCGTATGGAGGGCCTCGTCGAGGAGGAAGGTGAGGGGACGGTCGAGGGTCTCCTCAGCGCGGGCATCAGGCTTTGCGAAGTCGGAGAGGAGGCCCACGATGTAGTGGGTGGCGGCCGGAGAGGCCTCTACCCGTCGCGCTTTGATCGCGTCGTCCACCATGTCCACAAAGAACTCGCTGACCGAACCCGCTGCGACGATGTTGCTCATGACCGTCTCCCGACGCTCGTTGATGCAAGCGTCACATCCTCATTAACGAGTACGGCCGGGTTTGGATTAAGGCAATTTCTCGAACGACCGTCGGACGTTGGGGCCCGTCTTTCGTGTGGCGCTCGTGGGTCGGTGCTGCCAGCTGCACGAGCGCGCAATAATCGCGCGATTTTTCACGGATTTGTCACCATCCGGAAAAAAGGGACCGCTGTCCCTTGACGGGCCCAGCCCGACGATTATCTTCCGCGTCGCTAGCACTCACCTCTGGTGAGTGCCAACAATCGGCGTTTCGCGGCTTTGGCCTCCGTTTCCGGGACCAGCCGCTCGCAGAGCTCGGCCGGGCAGAGCGCCCGACCTCAATCAGGAGAATCACACACATGGCGAACATCCGTCCCTTGCAAGATCGCGTCATCCTCAAGCGAGTCAAAGAAGAAGAGAAGACCAAGGGTGGCATCATCATCCCCGACACGGCGAAGGAGAAGCCCATCGAGGGCGAGGTCGTCGCGGTCGGTTCGGGCAAGGTCCTCGAGGACGGCACCGTTCGCAAGCTGGACGTCAAGGTGGGCGACCGCGTCCTCTTCGGCAAGTACAGCGGCACCGAAGTGAAGATCGACGGCGAGGAGCGTTTGATCGTTCGCGAGGACGACATTTTGGGCGTGCTCGACGGCAAGTGACGGTCTCCGTCACTGGTTCACCCTTTCAGATTTTTTGACTCAGTAGAGGTTTCACATGTCAGCAAAAGAGATTGTTTATACCGAGCAAGCGCGCAACCTGATCCTCGCGGGCGTCAATGCGCTTGCCGATGCAGTGAAGGTCACGCTCGGCCCCAAGGGTCGCAACGTCGTCATCGAGAAGAGCTTCGGCTCTCCCACGGTCACCAAGGACGGCGTCACCGTCGCGAAGGAGATCGAGCTCGAGAACCGCTTCGAGAACATGGGCGCGCAGATGGTGCGCGAAGTTGCCTCGAAGACGTCCGACGTCGCTGGCGACGGCACGACGACGGCCACGGTGCTCGCGCAGGCGATCTACCGCGAAGGCTCCAAGCTCGTCGCCGCGGGTCACAACCCGATGGAGATCAAGCGCGGCGTTGATGCGGCCGTCGTGGTCCTCTGCGCAGAGCTGAAGAAGATGGCGAAGCAGACCAAGGATCCGAAAGAGATCGCTCAGGTCGGCACCATCTCCGCCAACGGCGACAAGGAGATCGGCGAGAAGCTTGCTCAGGCCATGGAGAAGGTCGGCAAGGAAGGTGTCATCACGGTCGAGGAGTCGAAGACCGCAGAGACCACGCTCGACGTCGTCGAAGGCATGCAGTTCGATCGCGGCTACCTCTCGCCGTACTTCGTCACGGACCCGGAGCGCATGGAAGCGGTCCTCGAGGATCCGTACATCCTCATCAGCGAGAAGAAGATCGCCAACATGAAGGACCTCCTCCCGGTCCTCGAGGCGATTGCCCGTCAGCAGAAGCCGCTCCTCATCCTCGCAGAGGACATCGAGGGCGAGGCGCTTGCGACGCTCGTCGTCAACAAGCTCCGTGGCACGCTTCACTGCGCCGCCGCCAAGGCCCCGGGCTTTGGTGATCATATATCCGTAAAATGCTTTTGAAGAGAGCTTCTAACTGCAAAGGATTATAAGCAACATCTGTAAATAATTTATCGCGATAGCCTGCCTGCTTGAATACAGCTTCATTTATATTTGTATTCTTAAGTTTAACCAGTTTGAACAATTCATTTAGTTTTAAAGTTGACTGTAGGGTATTATTCTCCAATCTTATATCTGCTGCTTCAGCTAATAAATAGCCTTTAAATTGAGCAAGCGAAATTATCCTGTCTAACTCATGAAATAATGTAATTGTATCGGGATAAGAGTTTGCTATGTGCAGAGATTTTAGCAGTGAAGGATTATCAACACTTAAATGCAGCTCGAGTTTATACGTTTTCTGAGCTTTGGA
>JANXLV010000011.1 GCA_025355005.1 Myxococcales bacterium
GGATGGGCCCCCTTCCGACCAGCAGCAATTACATCATTCCCGCTCCCTGGAACCCGACCCAGCCAGGCCAGCCGGGCCAGCCGGGCCAGCCGGGCCAACCGGGCCTGCAGCCGGGGCAGCAGCCTCCCTGGCAGCCGAACCCAATCCCGGGCCAACCCGGCGCCGGCCAGCCTGGATATCCGCAGCCCGGTCAACCAGGCGTGTACCCACAGGCCGGGCAGCCCGGATACCCGCAGCCAGGACAGCCCGGCATGTATCCGACCCAGCCGACCCAGCCCGGCCAGCCGACCCAGCCTGGTCAGCCCGCTCAGCCTGTCTACCCGACCCAGCCTGGCCAGCCGCAGTACCCAGGGCAGCCCGCACAGCCGCAGGCGGGTCAACCTGGTTACCCCTATCCAAACCAGCCCGGTCAGCCTCAGCCTGGACAGCCTCAGCCTGGCCAACCCGGCAATACTCCGGGAAACCAGGTCGTGGCACCAGGCAACCCAGCGCCTCCTCCCGGCTCCGCCTCGGCGCACACGACCCAAGGCGGGTTCATCACCAGCGAGCGCCGCGCGGTGGATGCTCTGGCCTCTGGCGATGCGCCGCTTGCCCTCGCCCTGTACGCCCAGCTCATGCGTGAGCATCCCGAGAACCCCGTCTTTGCGGATGCGGTCCGGATCCTCAGCGCACGTGTTGATGCCGGCGCCCCCATACGCTGAGCTGGTACGGCTGAGCTCCGCTGAGAGTTGCCCGGGAGCTGGCCGGCGTGGAGATGTAGTCAGTATGGCTACATTTCCACGCAATGGCCCCGGGCTTCTCAGGATCCGTGGGCCTTCGGAGGGCGTAGCCCCCTGGTGGTGGGGGGCGAGACCCGCATGGACCAGAGGGATCCACGCGATACCTCAATGCGACGCCAGCGCTCGCCCGAGGAAATCGGGACCTCGGGTTGGGCTGGAAGTGGTTCCATCCAAGGGATCAGGCAGGATCCACCGAGGGGTGTCGCGTGCCGGTATCACCAGGGAAAATTCAATGATTACGGATAAAGACACCCGGGCGCATCCTGTGCATGCCTTTCACCCCTTGGGAGAATTTGCCTGATGAAAACCTCGCGAAATGTGCGCTCCATCTTGGTCTTCTCCACCATCCTGACCGGTGTAGTAGGGGCCTTTGTCGCCTGCGGCGATGGTGGGGGCGATGGGAACTTCAACGGGTATGATCCCAACCATCCCCCTGGTGGCGGAGAGGGCGGAACAGCTGGCGGCGAGGGGGGCGGGCCCGGAACGGGCGGCGTTGACCCTGCCGAAGCGCTCTATCGCCTCTTGGAGAAGGATCTTGTTACGAAATGTGGCGGTCCCGGTGGCGGTTGCCACGTGAGCGCGACCTCGTTCTCGACCGCTCCCAAGTTCCTTGCGGCGCCCGACTCCTACAAGTCAATCAAGGCCTTTACGGGGATCGTCGTGAAGGACGTTTTCACGAGCGCTATCATCACGAAAGGCGTTCACGAGGGCGGCAGCATCTACGACGACGGCAGCGACGCCGGGACCTCTCTGGGCAAGCGCGTGGAGGCGTGGCTTTACCAGGAATCCGCCGAGCTCCAGGCCATCAAGCGCCCCACGACGGACCCCTTCGCGGTCACCATCGGCGCCGATAATGATGTGGACTTGAGCAAGCTTGCGACCGGCGTGACCGGCGTTCACCTGAAGTTCAAGGCGCAGCTGGTCGGTACGACCCTCGAGCTCACGAATGTCTCGCTCACGACAGCGGCGGGCTCTGGCGTCCACCTTCAGCACCCGATCTTCTACCGAGTGCCTGCAAAGAAGGCGAATCCTGCGGATCCCGACAACCAGGACCCGCAGGATACTTTCTCGAATACGGATGTGACCGTGTCCGGCGGCGCCACCACGCCACTGCCGGTTCCCTTTGCGATCTTCAGCGGTTTCGACCCCTGGATGCCGACGGACAAGCTCCGTATCGAGGCCTACAAGCTCGAAGCGGGCATCGTGAAGGAAGCAGCCGTCGCTGCAATGTGCAGCAATCCCACGAACTTCCAGAACATGGTCGCCCCGTCGTTGACCGGCGCGGGCAACAGCGCACCTCTCAACTGCTTGAATTGCCACAACGCCGGCGGCAGCGGCAACGGCGCGCTCAATCTCTCGGGCCTCGGAAATACGAAGGACTACCCCGGTGCTTGCGCGGCCGTTCTGAACAAGATCGACAAGACCACGCCCATGAACAGCCGGATCATCCAGAAGCTCGATGGAACGATGGGCCACGCTGGTGGCGCCGTTACCAACAAGGCTGGCTGGCAGACCGACTGGAAGGGCTTCATCATGGGCGGTACCATTTTCTAGTCAGACTCTAATCGCAGCCCTGCTCCAAAGATGGAGCGGTAGTTGCTTTATGTTCAACCACGCAGACAGCATGTTGCTGGCCGCAGATGGAAAGGTAGGGAGACGATGCGACGAGGCTCATGGCAGCAAGGCCGGAACGGCGCACTCGGCATCGCATTCGCGCTCGGCTTGGCCGCGTGCGGCGGTGGCGACAGCTCGGACCAGCTCAATAACGGGACGGGTGCAACCGACCCCAACGCGCCCGGCTCCGTCAATCCGAGCCCTGGGGGCTCAACCCCTGGCGGTGGTACCGGTGGTGGCGCAACGCCGACCCCGACCCCCGTCCTCGACACCCGCGTGGTCGACTACGGCGAGGCGCTCCGAATCGCGAGCCTCAAGCTGACCGGCGACCTTCCGACGCTCGACCAGATCAATGAGATCGGTTCGGCGGCGGATGCGAAGACGGCGAAGGCGGCGTACGAGAAGGATGTCGACGCGATGATCGCTGACAAGCGATTCACCGCGATGATGATTCAGTGGTGGCGTGACACGCTCAAGACCGGTGGGCCTCCCCCCGCGATGGGCATGCCGAGCTTCGACACGGCGGCGACATTCGCTGCAGAGGTCGTCATCAACGACCGTCCGTATTCGGACCTCTTCACGGCCGCGACCAACACGTGCCCGACCTATACGGCGGCCACGAACGCCTTCGCGGATGCAGCCTGCACGGGCACGCAGCCGACGGCCGGTCTCCTCTCGGACCCGGGCATCCAGGCCCAGTACTTCTCCAACATGGCGATGCGCCGAACGCGCTTCATCCAGGAGACGTTCGTCTGCTCCAAGATGCCGGCGGAGTTCTCGAGCACGCCGAAGGCGATGGGCGCCGGTTCCTATACCAGCCCCTGGAACTTCAACAGCATCACGGGCGGCACCACGGCGAAGATCAACTTCCTCGACACGTCCGCTGTCATCTGCGCGAACTGCCACACGACCATGAACCACATGGCTCCGCTGCTTGGTCACTTCGACGGCAAGGGTGTGTACGACGGCACCAAGTTCGCCGTCCTCGTCCCCGTCCCCGGAAACCCCGCCGCGCAGCTTCAGGATTGGCTCCCCGCCTCCGAAGGTTTCGCATGGCGTAACGGAGTCACCGTCACGGACATCCCGAGCCTTGGCGCTGCCATCGCGAAGGATCCGGTCGTCGCCACCTGCGCGGTCAACCGCGTGTGGAACTGGGCGATGTCTCGCGGCGATGTCGTGAACGATCTGGCTACGGTGCCTCTCACCGTTACCCAGCAGTACGTTGCGGACTTCAACAAGAACGGTCAGAAGCTCAAGGCCACCATCGCGGCGGTCTACAAGAGCGATGACTTCGTGAAGTTCTAACCAGGGAAGGGAGAAGAGGAAAAATCATGAAAAAACTTGCTCTCACCCTGATCAGCTCGGCGCTCCTAGTGCTCGCCGGCTGCGACGGAACCAACGACTCACTCAGCAATGGCGGCGGTGCAGAATCCGTCGCCACCAACACGGACCAAGCCGGCGGCGGCGGTCCCAACGGCGAGAACCACAGCCAGGACCCGAACGGTGCGGACCCTACCGCTCCCTTCGCGGCCCCGGACCCTGCTCAGAAGCGGGTGGATGACGCGACCTCGGGCTCGCCCGAGACCATCGCTCGCCTCCACTCCTGCGGCAAGGTCACCGTGCAGTCCCTTTCGTCGATCCTCGCTACGCGCGGTGTCAACGTGAACGGCGGCGCGGGCTCGGCAGGTGGCATCTACAAGGCGGGTCTCGCGACCCTCGGCCAGGCGAACTACGCCAGCCGCGTTCCGGAGGCTTCGTTCGCGACTGCTTCTGGTATGACCAAGCAGATGGACATCTTCGCTGCTGCATCGACCGAAGTCTCCAATGCGGCCTGGGCTCCGACGGGTTGCACGTCGGGCGGTATGCCGGTGAAGCTGTTCGATGCTTCGGGCGCCTTCACGAAAGACGGCATCTCGTGCCTTCTCGGTAAGCCGGCGCGCCAAGAGCACGTCGACCTCGCGAACGCCGCCGTCACTCAGGCATCCACCCCCGCGATTGGCAAGAACATCGCGATTTCCGCGCTCCTTTCGGCTGCGCACACCTGCGAATAAGGAGTCACGACCATGGGCATCGACGATCGTTTGAAAGACCTTCGAGGCACGGGCCGCCGCGACTTCATGAAGTGGAGCGCGACCCTGGCCGCCGTGCTCGGTCTCGAGCGTGCTCGCTTCCTCAATGTCATGAATGACATGGGCGGCAGCGCACTCGCGGACAACACCTCCTGCACCAAGAGCTTGAGGTCGTTCCACCTGGTCGCCGGCAACGGTGGCTTCGCGTGGTTCAACCTTCTGTTCCCGCAGAACGTCATCGCCAAGGGCACGGACCCGAACTACTCGTTCCACGCGCTTGGTAAGGCCACGAAGTCCACGCTGACGGACAACGAGCTCTACTACGCACCGGAGAGCCCGTTCCAGAAGCTCGGCAAGAAGTTCCAGGTCACGGCGTACATGGCCGGCACCAACGAGACGCATACGTCGACGCCCGCGTCGGCCGCTACGCCCTCGGGCACCGCGAGCATGCTCGCAGGTATCGCCGCCATCCAGCAGTCGGACCCGACGCTTCTCCCCGTCATCGCGATCAACCCGTTCACGTTCGGCGCAGCTCCTGGAGCTCCGGCGACCGCGGCGGTCGGAAACGCGGCGGGCCTCGTCGACCTCTTCAACAGTGCTGCGTCCAAGACGCTGCTCGCGGTGCCCGGCGATGCCGCGCTCCACGAGGCCTACTACAAGGCTTTCCTCGGCCTCAACCGCGCCGCCGGTCGCTCGACCGTCGCGAAGGGCTACGAGACCGGCAAGGTCGCAGCGAACCTCCTCGGAAAGAACCTTTCCGATGCGCTTCGTCCGACGACCGCTGACGACGCTGCCTACGGCATCGTTGCCGGCACGCCGACGAACGTGCTCGAGATCGCACACTCGATCATCACGGGCATCAAGGCGTTCAAGCTGGGCTTGACCTCCTCGATTATCATCCCCGCTATGCGCGACGACCCGCACGGAGCGTTCGCTGGTGGTGATGCGATGCCGACCGCCATGGCCGCGCGCCTCGGGAAGATCTTCGACGCGATGATGGCAGATGCATCCGCGTCCCCCGATCCGAGCTGCTCGTCCAAGTCGCTCGCCGACAACATCATGTTCACCATCCACGGTGACACTCCGAAGACGCCGCTCAGCCGTAACGGCTGGGGCGACGGTACGCCGAAGAACTCGAACTGGCTGTACGTCATGGGCAACGGCTACCTGAAGACCGGCTGGTTCGGCGGCGTCAACGCCGACCAAACCACCGACGGCTTCGACCCTGCAACGGGTAACACCGTTCCCGGCCAGGCCAGCTCTGTGACTGCGGCGAACGCAGCGACCGCGGCACTCTACGCGGCAGCAAAGGGCGACTCCCGCCGCGTCCAGGACTTCTCGCGCGCCGTAATCGACGGCCTCGTGAATCCGCTCGCATCGGTGCAGTGACGGCCAGTGACGATACCGCAGTGACGATACCGCCTGGCCACTGAGCGCTTCGCGCTGGTGGTCAGATGGGAGAGGGACCGACCCCCAGGGAGCTCACGCTCACTGGGGGTTCGCGTTTAAGCGGCGTCAACGTCAACATCAACGTCAACGTCAACGAGCATCGGCAACGGCTCCCGGCAGGTCGAGATGCGCCGCCGTCTATGCGTGTGTGCTCGCGCCCTGGGTCAGGGTTGGGTCTTGGCTTTGTCGCAGAAGGACTTGTCGTTGGTGCCCAGGGCGACGGTCGGATCTTGCGGGAGGCGGAGCCACGCGGTGATGCAGCGGTAGGGCGCGCTCTCTTTTGCGAAGAGGGCGCCGCCCTTGTGTCGCTCGAGGTTCATCGCCTTGCGGAGGAAGAGCAGGATGTCGGCGTTCTGCCCGTTCTGCGCCATCACGCGGTTGAACGTCTCGGGCTCGACGGAGATGAGGGCGAAGTAGTTCGCGTTGATCTCTTCTTGCGTCGTCTGCTGGATGCCCGGGATCAGGCCTGCTTCCTGGCTGTAGAGCCGGAGGCCGCGGAAGCCGTACACGCGGAAGCCGCGGCCGGGCTCACCATGGCAGTCGAGCGTGCCGCACTGCTTCTCGATGTAGGGGTCGACCGAGTCACGGAACGCCGGGTAATTCGGGCCGATCAGCGCGGTGAATCGCTTGTCGTCGGGGACCGATGCGCACGACACCGCGGCCGTTGCGCTGGAGAGCGCGCCGAGCCCGACGGCGAGCGTGAACATGCCCATGAGCATCTTCGTCTTGATGGTCCTGCCGGACTTGCCGGGATCGCTGGAGGTGTTCACTAGAAAAGATCCTCCGGGCACACGAGGGGTGGGTCGGGCTCGACGGCGGGTGGGCACTGCACCGGCGAGTTTGGCGGGTTCTGGTTCACAGCCACGTGGCCTGGCGAGTCGAAGAACGACGGATCCTTGTGGCAGTTCGCGCACGATGGCTCACGCCCCACGTGCCCGACCATCGCGACGACGGGCTGGTTGCCAGTGCCAGAGGTCTTCTGCACGCTCACGAGGAAGGGGAATTTGAGGCCTTTCGCGCCGAGCCGGTCGGGCGTCGCGCGGAAGTTACCCATGCAGTTGGTGACGAAGCAGAGGTTTGCGTTATCGGCGGTGAGGATGCGCACGAACGCCTGGTCCACCGGTACCGGCACCTTCGGGTTCGCCGGGTCGTACTTCTGATAGAAGACGGTGCCTGCGATCGCGAACACGTTCTTCGCGGGACCCTCGCCGCCGTGACAGACGGTGCACGGCTGCCCGCCGCGGTGATACTGGCCCGCGGGAATGTTCGGGTCCTCGCCGCCGAGCGCCTTGACCTGGCCGTCGTGTACCGGGTCGAGCGAGCAGCTGGAAGCAAACGAGGCGACGATGGCGAGCGCGGCCATCGAGAGACTGGCCTGCACCAGGCGCTCGTTTTGGGGCATCGCGGAGTGGGCTTTGGGTTCGGTGTTGCTGCGCATGACTAGAACTCCACGTCGAACGCTACGGTCCCGTACACACCAGTACGCGTGGTGACGAAAAGAGATTTCAAGAAGCGCGTGTACATGACGTCGCCCGCGAGATTGAGGCCGTACTGCACCTCGCCCTCCGGGTTGCCGAGCGCGATGCGTGCGCCGCCGCCGCCGGTGACCGTGATGAGCGGCGCGAGCTCGCGGTCGCCGGAGCGGTACGTCGGCAGGAGGAGCGTGCCGCCCTGATCCACGAAGCCGCTGTACGCGAGCTGGTAGAAATTAGTGCCTGTTTGACCGTGAAAACGCAGGTGCGGCCACACGCGAAGGTGCTTGGAGAGGTCGACCATGTAGCGCGCGTCCGTGGACGACGCCTTGGTCTGCCAGCTGTCGAAGTAGATGCGCTCTTCGATGCGGAACGTGGAGCTGCCCAACCGCTTGTTGTAGCGGCCGCCGACGGCGAAGCGATCGCGCTCCGTGGGCAGCTGCTCGAGCGGGCGCGGGGGCAGGCGGACGCGATTCACCAGGTCGACCGTGGCGCCGGTGGGCACGAACGGCGCGACGCCTTGCGGATCGAAGATGGGGACGTAGCGATAGGGCTTCGACTGATCGCCGCGCTCGAACTGCGCGGTCCCTCCCACCAGAAGGATCGACGTGGGCGAGAGCACGAACGTCGTGCTCGCCTCGATCTCATGCGTGGTGAGGACGCCCTTGTGATCAGGGTCGATGTCACCGAGCCAGTTACCCGCGAACAGACCACTCGAGCCCGGGCCAGCGGGACCGCGGCCGATCTTGTCGTAGCTGAACGAATACGAGAGACGTGGCGTGCTGAGCTTGTCGTTCACGTCCGCCGTGACCGCGAGGCCGACGGTGGTCGACAGGTAGTCGGGCTCGCTCGAGACGTTGAAGTTCGCCTGCGCACCGTAGAGCCCAGGCTTGTAGCCGCCCGTGATTCCGCCTGCGTGGCGAGCCTCGTGGAACGGCGGGGATGCCTCCGACACGAGGTCGGGCGAGGCCGCGCTGACGACGTCCAGGATGTAGTGGCCGCCCACGTTCCAGCCCGACGTTGGCGAGATGACCGCTGCGTTGATGCCGGGCGTGACGACGTTGACGTGGTTTGTGTCGGAGTAGGCGCTGAAGTCCGCGCCGACCTTGATGACGAGGTTCTTGCGATTCTGGGGGAGGCACTTCTGCACCTCCTCCTGGTTTTTCGCCTGGAGCATGCACTGGATCTGCGGGCCCGTGATGATCTTGGAGCTCTGCGACGGCTTCAGCGTGAGGCGGACCGTGATGAGGTCCTTCTCCTTTACCTCGAGCTCTTCCTCGTACGTGGCGGGGAAGCCGTTGACCGTGCCTTCGGCGAGGACGGTGTGCTTGCCGGGATCGATCGAGAACTTCTTGGTGAGCGCCTCGGTCGGGACCTGGCGGTCGTCGAACTTGACGGACAGGTCCGTGACGCCAGCGGGGGGCGCGAACGTCACGTGAGGGATGCGCTCGATGAGCTCCTTCACGCGGTTGCGCGACACCTTCATCACGCCCGCATCCTTCTTCGCGATGCCGACCTCAAGCGCCTTCTGCGCGTCACGGAGCGCGTCGACGAGCTTGTTTGCGCGCGACTCGCACGACGCGAGGTGGAGGCGCGTGCGGGGCTGCTCCTCGGCCTTGAGTGATGCTTTGTCCTTCTCGATGCACTCGTCCAGCTTGCCGTCCTGATCGGCCTTGAGGCCTTCGAGGGCGAGCTTGAATGCGTCGACGCTGGTCCAGCCAGGCGGAGCCTTGCCTCCGGGGTTCTCCTCCGGCGGCGGGTCTCCACCACCACCTCCGCCAGCGCCGCCCGCGGTCGAAGCGGCGCCGGACACCGCGGCCTTCACGTCGGCGAACTGCTGCTTGATGTTGGGAGTGGCGCCGCTCGACGGGAGCTTTGCGTCCGCGTCAGCCTTGATCGCCGTCTCGAAGTTGGTCTTCGCTTCGTCCGCGTTGCCGAACTGCGACGCGACCATGCCGAGCGCGATGTAGATCTGCGCCTTCGTGGGGGCGGAGCAGCCCTTCTTCAAACAGCCAGAAAGAAGCTCGTTCAGCTTGGTCTTGGCTGGGCCGAGGTTCGCCGGGTACTCCTCGGTCATGATCTGCTGGAGCTGATCGGACGTCGCGTCGGCCATCGCCACACGCGGAGCAAACGCGACCACGCTCGCTACGAGGACGCACAGCGCGAAGAGCGCAAGCCGAGCCGAGCCGACTCTCGCGCTGCGAGGGGTGGCTGCTCGACGCGAACGTCGATCACGAGACAAAGGTGCCCTATGGGCACGGGGCGTCCGATTCACGCGTGTAACGTACCTTGGTTGCGTGGGTTTTACGTTTGGATTTTATGGCGAGGGGGCGGGGTTCACCCACCTGAAGTGCTTCTCGCTTGCTGACTCGGCGGAATGACCTGAATCGCCTGAATCGCCTGAATCGCCTGAATACGCCAGCTCAGTTACAGCCGCAGCCGCCGCCGCCGCCGCCCACGCCGCCAGCAGCCCCTTCGGAGACCGCTCGCACGTGCTCGTCCAGGCCGATCGAGGGATCGTCCGTGCTCATCGTTGGGTGAGCGAGGATGCCGCGCTCGTACGGTGCCACGTGCGTGCACGCCGTCCCAAGCGCTGCAATGAGAAGCGCTCCTGTGAGCGTGATGAGCTTCCTTGCTTTGGTCATGTCGATCACCTTTTCGCCTGGTTCGTTTGGGTGGAACGCGCCCCCAGTCGAGAGTAGCAGCGCCCCCACTTTGCTGTCAGTGGTAAAAATCGATCCATCGGACTTGCTGTGGCTTGCGGCGGGTTTTTGCCGCTGATTCCAGCCGCTCCATCCGCCGCGCGAGGTCAACACGAGAGGCGAGATGCACACGAGACGCTGAAGTGAGCGACGCCGCGCCGTTGATCCGGAGTGGCCTCTCGGCCGTAGAAGAGACCAGGAATCGACACGTGGAGCAACATTCACAGGTTCTCCGAAACGACTTGCGCAAGGTCGTGTTTGCTTCCCACAATGAGGGGCCGCCATGAAACGAATTGCCGCACTCGTGTTTTTCGGCGCCTCGGCGCTGGCCTTCATCGTCCACTGCAGCGAGCCCGTGCACGAGTGCGGAAAGGACGTCAACTGCGGCGACCCTGGAGACCTGTCTGGCAAGACCGCGCCAGGCCCGCCCAACGCGCAGGGCGCTGACTCCAACAACAACAACACGACGGCAGGCGCCGACGCGAGCATCGCGAACCTCTGCGCGCCGCTCGCCGGCGACGGTGGATGCAGCATCAGCTTCACCAAGGACATCCTCGGGAAGAAGCTCGGCGCTGCGGGAACGTGGGGATGCGCCGCGTCCGGCTGCCACGATCCGCAAGGCGGCAGCGAGCCGAAGATCAACGTCGACGATCCCTCGTTCACGTACAAGCACCTTTACACGAACGGCGCGGGCGGCCTGCCGTACGTCAATCCGTGCTCCACCGATCCGGCGAAGAGCGCCTTCGTGGGCAACCTGTCGAACCCGTCGACTGCGGGCAATCACATGCCGCTCGGCAACACGGCGCTGCCCGCCCAAGCCGACATCGACACGATCATCAAGCCGTGGATCCAGTGCGGCTCGCCGCTGAACTGAGCTGACCCGCAAGCCGCCCCACGCAAATCGACGCGCAAATCGACGCTTGCCGCGGGCTGCTGCGCTAAGGTCTCCCGCGTGGAAAGACTCCTCGCACGCCTCGAACGCAAGGTCGGCAAGTACGCCATCCCGAACCTGACGAACTACATCGTCGGCGGCATGGCGATGGTGTTCGTCCTCGGCTTCGTACGGCACGAGTTCATCGCGTGGCTCACGCTCGACATGGACGCCGTACGCGAGGGCCAGGTCTGGCGTCTGGTCTCCTATCTCTTCATCCCGCGCAGCATGTCGCCGTGGTGGGGAGTGATGTCGCTCTTCTTCACGCTCTTCGTGGGCCGGAGCCTGGAGAGCGAATGGGGCGCCTTCAAGTTCAACGTCTACTATCTCGTCGGGATGATCGGGACCACGGTCGCCGCGGTGATCGTGGGCCATGGGGTCGGCAACGAGTGGCTGAATCTGTCGCTGCTCTTTGCGCTGGCCACCGTGTTCCCCGATCACGAGATCATGATGCTGATCCTGCCCGTGAAGGTGAAATGGCTCGGCCTCCTGTCGCTCGCGTTCTTGCTGTACGCAGCGGCAACGGGTGACTGGGCCACGCGTGCGGCGATAGCCTGTGCGCTGTCGAACTACCTCGTGTTCTTCGGCGGTCACTGGCGTGCGCGCCTTCGCGATCGCAATGTTGCCGTACGCCAGGGAGCCCGTCGCGCAGGCTGGAAGGAGAGCGCGCCACCAGCAAAAGCCGAGGGCAAATCCTGCGCGATCTGCGGAGCACGGCAGGACGACGGCGCCGACATCCGCGTGTGCTCGTGCGAGAAGTGCGGGCGTCCGCGCTCGCTGTGTCTCGAGCACGCCAGGAACCACTGAGCGCGCATGACGACGGAGACATCGCGCACGAAGAGCGAGTCACCGCCCACGGCTCGCGTGCGGCCCACGCGCAACTGGCAGCGCCTCGGCTACCGGCGCATCGTGCAGCTGCTCGTCTATCTGGTCATCATTCCGACGGTGCTGCTGCTCGCGATCGGCATCATCACGTTGTTCCTCGAAGGCCGCATCAACCTGGTCTTCGGGCTCTTGACGATCAGCTTCGTGGCGGTCGTGGTCACGGGCGTCGTGCTCGTGATCGTGTTCGTCAATCGCGAGGCGAACCTCTCCGAGCTGCAGGCCGACTTCGTGTCCAAGGTGAGCCATGAGCTCCGCACGCCGCTCACCGCCATCCGACTCTTTGCGGAGACCATGGAGCGGAACAAGGGCGATCAGGAGACGATCGATCAATGCTTGCAGCTCCTCGTGGGCGAGTCCGAGCGGCTCACGCGCCTGATCGAGCGCCTCCTCGACTGGGGACGCATGGAGGCCGGTCGCAAGATCTACGACCTGCGCACCGAGAACGTGCAGGACATCGTGGACGACGTGGTGCGCGCCTACGCTCCGCACAAATACGCCGACGACGCGCTCACGTTCGAGACCCAGGTCGCGCCGCACCTGCCATGCGTGCGCGTGGATCGCACCGCCGTGGTCGATGCGCTCGTCAACTTGCTCTCCAACGCGCGCAAATACGGCGGCACCCCGCCAGTGGTCACGCTCGATGTGAAGCAGAATCCAGACGGCGACGTGGCGTTCGAGGTCACGGACAACGGCGCTGGCATCGACCTCGCCGAGCAGCGCCGCATCTTCCAAAAATTCTACCGCATCGACGATCGCCTCTCGCGCACGCGCGAGGGAAGCGGACTGGGCCTCGCGATCGTGAAGCACATCGCGCGCGCGCACCACGCAGAGGTCGGTGTCCGCAGCGAAAAAGGCAAAGGCTCAACCTTCAGCTTGATCCTGGAGAGGTCCATCAGTAGTCAGGACACTGACGCGCGGGGAAAGGGCGCGCCTGCACCCCCCGATGACGCAGACGAACGCGAAGACAAAGCCAAAGCATAGAGTGCTCGTCGTCGAGGACGACAGCAGCATCTCGCTTGGCCTCCGCATCAACCTCACGAGCGAAGGCTACGACGTGCGCATCGCCGACGATGGAGAGCGCGGGCTTGAGCTCGCGCGCAGCGAGCGCCCCGACCTGGTCATCCTGGACATCATGCTCCCGAAGATGAACGGGCTCGAGGTGCTGGACACGCTCCGCAAGGAGGGCTTCACCATGCCCATCATCGTGCTGTCCGCGCGCACGGGAGAGATGGACAAGGTCACGGGCCTCGAGCTCGGTGCAGAGGACTACGTCGCGAAGCCGTTCAGCCTGGCGGAGCTGCTCGCGCGGGTGAAGGCAGCGCTTCGTCGCAGCGCGCAGCCGTCGCGTGCAAGCGCCGTCACCTTTGGCGACGTCCTCGTGGATGTGGATGCGCGCACCGTGCGCCGTGCGGGTGCAGAGGTGGAGATGACCGCCACCGAGTTCGACGTCCTCGTGTTCCTGCTCTCGCAGCGCGGCCGTGTGCTGTCGCGCGACGCGATCTTCTCGCACGTGTGGGGACCGAACCATCACGGCACGCCGCGCACGATCGACAACTTCATGCAGCAGCTCCGCGCGAAGCTGGAGATCGACCCGACCGCGCCGAAGCATTTCCAGACCGTGCGCGGCGTGGGCTACAGATTCGACGGATAGGCTCCGCCAGGAAAGACAACATGGACGCAAACCTCCTTCGCCAGTACCTCGCCACCGTCTACGAGCTCCCCACCGTCAACGGGCCCCTCCGTGCGTCCATGGACGGGGATATCGTGACGGATCCGTCGACGCTGCCCGAGCTCCTCACGAAGCCGTTCGTGGTCCTGACCGCGTTCAACCCGCGCTCGATGCTGCTGCCGCGCAAGGTGAACGACGCGCGCCACAACGTGATGCGCGATCTCCTCATCCTGGGCTGTTACCGCGTGGAGATGTGCGTGGGCTACGAAGAGGATCCGGAGGGCACGTGGCGCGAGCCGTCGTGGCTCGTGCACGGCATGGAGCGAGACGAGGCCGTCGCGTTCGGCCGTGTTTTCCGCCAGAACGTGATCATCGCGTGCCGCAACGCCCGACCGGAGGTCGTGGTCACGGACCCCACGTGCGACGAGCTGTCGAAGACCATCGTCGGCAACTGGCGCGTGCGCACCTGAGCCCGCGCGCTCCCGTTCGGGCCGCGGATAAAGGTGTATGATGCACTTGTCTCCCGCGGAGATCTCCCTTCTGCGCGAGGTCCGTGTGTCGGACGAGGACCACGGCGGCCTTCGTGCGTCCGAGCTGGACGCGGAGGAGCTCGCGCTGCTGACGCGGCTGTGCGACCTGGGCCTCGTGGAGGTGCTGATGGAGTACGGCGAGGCTCCCGATGGTGAAGAGGACGAGCGCGACGCGGGCGACAACGGGAACGCGTACCGCATCACGGGCGCCGGCGTGGCGGTGCTGCGCGAGCTAGCGTGAGAAGCGGACGCTCTTGCCTGGACTGCGCATGAAGAACGAGCCGCGATCCGCCGATGCGATCACGGCGATGACGGGATAGCCGCCAGTGGTCGGATGGTCGGGCCCGAGCACGATGGGCTCGCCCGACGGCGGCACCTGGATCGCGCCGCGCACCATCGGCGCCGATGGGAGAGGGTCGTCGCCGACGCGCTGTATGTGCGCGCCCGTGAGGAGCACGCCTGCGCGGTCGCGTCGCGCTCCGATGCGCCACGTGACATCCGTGAGCTTTGCGAGTCCGCGCTCGAACCGCGCCACGTCGGGGCCGGCGAGCACGCGAACCAGCGCGGTGGCGCTCGGCGCGTCATCGAGCGAGGTCTCCTCTGACACCGCTTCGCCGACAGGCAGCACGTCGCCTTTCGCGAGCACGCGCCCATCATGTCCGCCGAGCTTCGCGACGAGGAGTGTGCCCCGCCCGCCGAGCACGACGGGCACCGCGAGTCCTCCGCGAACAGCGAGGTAGCGAACGTGCGGACTGGGCGCGAGCACGAGGGTCTGACCCGCGTCGACCTCGTGGGAGTGTCCGTCATCGGTGCCCATGTAGAGCGCGTTCTCCGCCCGAACGGTGATCGCACCCACGAGCTCGATGACCGCCTCCGACGCGCGATTTCTGGCGGCGGCGTTCGCGCGCGCGCAGAGCTCTGGCACCAGTGCACCGCCCACGGGCACGCCCATGTGCATGAACCCCGGGCGCCCGAGGTCCTGTACGGTGCACAGGCCTGCCACTTGGAGAACGGAGAGATGGTTCACGGCGCGACCTCGAAGCGCACGCGATCGCCAAGAGCGAGCGTGGCCCCGCGGCAGGGATCCCACGCCACGAAGTCCACCACGCGGCCCAGGAGGTTCCACCCGCCAGACGACGCGAACGGATAAATACCCGTGTAGTGTGCAGCTATTCCCACGGCGCCTGCAGGCACGCGCACGCGGGGCACCTCTCGCCGCGGCACCCGCAGCTCTTCGGCGAGGGAGCCGAGATAGGCGAATCCAGGCAAAAAACCGACCATCTGCACGTCGTAGGTGGCCAGCGTGTGGCGAGCGATCAGCTCCGCTTGCGTGAGGCCGCAGGCGCGCGCCACCTCGGCGAGATCTTCGCCGTCGTAGCGGACGCGGACCACGTGCGTTTCCGGCGTGGCTGCGTTGTCCACGCCTCCCTTGCCGGGGCCGTCCGTGGCCGCGCCGAGCGCCGCGTGCACCGCGCCGAGGTCCACGTCCCCGTAGATCGCGACGCCCGCGTCCGTGATCACCACGTCCTCGGCATGGGGCAGCGCGCGCAGCCGAGAAAAGAGCGCTCGCACGTCCGCGCCCTCGGGAAGCGCAGCTACCCACGCGCGGTCCCCGAGCTGCGAGAAGCACGCGAGCATGTCCAGCTCCGCCCGCACGGCCCGGGCGATCGCGAGCGCGCCCGGCGAGTCCCCGTGCACGCACAGCGTGTCCATCGCGCCGCCGAGCGCGAGCGCCCTGGCCTTCTGCGCAGCAGCGCCCGGCTCCGCGATCAGCGCGCCGGGCTCTCCGCGGGGGACAAGAGAGCCATCTGCGCGCGTACCACGATCGGCAAAGCCCTCGCGCGCGTAGCCGAGGCCTGCCTCACGCGCAGCCACGGACAGCGCGCCCTCCGCCGGTCCGACGATCACGATCTGCGGATCCAGCGCGTTCTTCGCGGCCTCCACGATCGCGCGGGCGAGCTCCAGATCGCGGTTCGCGGCATGGTAGAGCGCGCCGTGCGGCTTCATGTGAAAGAGGCGCATGCCGCGCTGGTCCGCGAGCTTCCGTAGCGCCGCGCACTGTCCAAAGACGGCGGTCGCGAGGATCGGAACGGGCATGTCCACCTCGCGCCGGCCAAAGCCCTCCCGGTCCCATGTGGACGGGTGCGCGCCCGCGCGACATCCGTGCAGTTTGCACATATCCAGCGCGTGCCCCATGGACACCAGGTCTCCTGCATGACCGCCGCACGCGATGCTCACGCCGTGCGCCAGGGCATAGAGCTCAGGCGCCTCGTCCGGTAGCTCGCCTGCATCCACGTTGAGCCAGGGCCCGCGCATCGACTACAGTCTACACGGGTGAGCCAGAGAGCCGCATTTCCGCCTCCTCCGCGTGGTCTCCGTGGACGCCGCGCAGAGCTCAAGACGCTCGCGCATGCGCTGACACCGGGCGCACGCATCGCGCTCGTGGGCTCGGGCGGCAGTGGCAAGTCGATGCTGGCGGCGGCGCTCGCGCATCGCGTGGCCCCGCGATTCGGTGGTCGGCTCTTCTGGTTTCGCATCGGCGCATGGGACTACCGCACGCTCGTCGAGATGCTCGCGCTGCGCTTCGGGACGACGCGTGATCGCGCGAAGGTCGTTCGCGGTCTGTGCTCGGCGCTCGCGGAGCCGAGCCTGGTCGTGCTGGACAATCACGAGGACGACGCAGCCACGGCGCGCCTTCTGATGGCGCTCGCGCCTTCGCCCACCACGTTCATCATCACCGCGCGTCGATGTCTGTTGTCGGGCGTGCTGCTCTTTCCCGTGACGGCTCCCGAGGTCACCTCCGGAGAGAGCGCATTTTCCCGGGTGGCGACGCTGACGCGGCGTCTGCGGTGGAGCCCGCTCGCGCTCGACATCGCGGACGCGTTCGTGGCCTCGCGCGCGACGACCGCGCCGGCGCTCGCGCAGTTTCTGGACGCGCACGGCGTGTCGGACGTGCATGTGATGGAGCACGAGGACGATCTTCCGGAGGTCGCGCTCCTCGTGTCATGGGCATGGTCGCGGCTCTCCGCGGGGAGCCGCCGCGCGCTCGGGGTTCTCGCGCATGCGTTCGGGGACGACACGGACGTGGCGTCGCTCATGAAGCTCGCACGCACGCGCGACGCGGCGGACATCAGCGCGCTCGAGGGGTGGCATCTGGTGCAGGAGGTGGCGCAGAACCGCCTCACCGTTCACGCGGTGGTGCGACACGCGGTGAGGAAGCGCACGCGACCCATGCCGGAGGTCATCTTCGAGCACTACGTTTCGATGCTCGAGCGCGACCCGTCGCGCGTGCTCACGGAGCAGACGCACCTCTTCGCGGCCATGGACCACGCCCACCGCGTCTCGGACATGCAAGCCATGCTGCGCGTCGAGAAGCTGCTCTCCCGCCTCGAACAGAGCGCCTGATCACAGGTCTTTGGCGCAGCGGAGGCCCGTCATGAGGAGACGGAAGTACCCTGGATGGTGGACGCGGTTCGACGAGCGCAGGCCTTCGGCTCCGTAGTTGTAGGCGCCGCCGCGGATCGATTTCTCGCACTCCACCGGGATCGGATTGGAGCCTGTGTAGCCCTGCTTGTGATCGCGTCGCAGCTCGTCCTGTGCGCGCCTTATCTCTTCGCACGTTCCAGGAATGCCCTTGTCCGCTCCTGCGCGGCGATACGCGTACGGATCGTAGTCGTCCTGCATCCACTCCCAGACGTTGCCGGCGAGGTCGTCGTGCCCGTACGGCCCGCGGCCCTTCGGATGCGCGCCCACATCGTCGGGCCACGACGTACCGAACACCGTGATCTCCGGCGTCGCGAGCTCGTTGCCCCACGGATAGCGACGCGCATCGGTTCCGCGCGACGCCTTCTCCATCTCGGCCTCGCGCGGCAACCGCTTGCCGCTCCAGGTGCAGTACGCGCGCGCGTCGAACCACGAGACCCCCGTCACGGGCTTCCGCGGCCCCCGAAACTTCGCCCCACCCTTCACGACCGTCCCCGGATCCGGCGCGGTGCAAGCCTTCGCAGCGACACACGCCTGATACGCGGACTGCGTCACCTCCGTGCGATCGAGGAAGAACCCCGCAAGCTCCACCTGATGAGCAGGATGCTCGTCCTCCTCACCGATCGAATCCGAGCCCATCGTGAAAGGACCAGCGGGAACGAGGAGCATGTCCGGGGGAGGGGAAGGGGAGGAGGGTGAGGGTGAGGGTGAGGTCGAGGGTGAGGGTGAGGTCGAGGGTGAGGGTGAGGTCGAGGTCGAGGTCGAGGTCGAGGTCGAGGTCGAGGTCGAGGTCGACCCGGCGCTCGCTAGCGTGCCTATGAACGACGTCCTCGTCCCTTCTCCCGCTCCCGCTTCATTCCGCACGCAGTGCACCCCTACGCTGGCGAACACGGCCAGCGTTAGTAGCGTCTCTGCCCTGAGCCCTGAGCGCCGCATGACTACCTGGAAATTAGGCCGAATCGACGCCATACGAAACTTTTCTGCGTGGTATACGGAGGGACAAGGCCGTTCGTGATCTCCGTCCGCAACCTGGTGAAGCACTACGGATCGCACGTTGCGGTCGACGACCTCTCGTTCGAGGTCGAAAAGGGCAGCGTGGTCGGGTTCCTCGGGCCGAACGGGGCCGGCAAGAGCACAACGCTCCGCATCCTGTCCGGCTTCCTCGGTCGGACCGCCGGTGAGGTCACGATCGACGGCCACCAGGTCGACACCTACGACGCCAAGCGCGCCACCGGCTACATGCCGGAGGCCGTGCCGCTCTACCCCGAGATGCGCGTCGTCGAATATCTCCGCTTCCGCGCCGAGCTGAAGGAGGTCCCGCGCAAGGATCGTCGGCCCTTCGTCGACCTCGCGATGGAGCGCGCGCGCGTGACCGACGTCGCGACACGCACCATCGGTGACCTCTCGAAGGGCTACCGACAGCGCGTTGGGCTCGCGGACGCGCTCGTCGCCAAGCCACCGCTCCTCATCCTGGACGAGCCCACCGCAGGCCTCGACCCGAACCAGATGCGCGAGGTCCGCGACGTCATCAAGGGCCTCGGCAAGGAGCACACGGTCCTCTTGTCCACGCACATCCTCTCCGAGGTCGAGGCCAGCTGCGACGAGGTCGTCGTCATCAACAAGGGCAAGCTCGTCGCGCGCGGCACCAAGGAAGAGATCCAGAAGAAGCGGCGCTCCGCCGGGCTCTCCTTCGTGGTGCGCGGCGACAAGGCCACCTGCGTGCGCGTGCTCACGCAGAGCGGATCGTTCGGAAAGATCACGACGACGCCCGACGCCCAGGATCCCGCGCTCCTCAACGCAGAGGCGCGCTGGAAGAAGGGCCTCGCGGAGCCGGGCCTCGCGACCGAAGCCGCCGTGGCCGCGCTCTTGGGCGCAGGTCTGTTCGTTCGCTCCGTCACCGTCGAGAAGAGCACGCTCGAGGACGTCTTCGCGGAGCTCACGCGCGCCGCGGTCCCCACCAGCGCCGACGCGGTGGAGCCGGAACAGGAGGACGAATAGATGCGCGGCTTCTGGCCAATCCTCAAGCGGGAGGTGTTCACGTTCTTCGTGACGCCGCTCGCGTGGGTCCTCATCTGCGTGTTCCTGCTCGTGCAAGGCATGCACTTCTACTTGCTCGTCGATCACTTCTCGAACCAGGCAGAAGTGATCAGCGATCAGACGCCGCTGCAGGCGTTCTTCGGCAACACCGTGCTCCTCTACCTGGTGCTCTTCCTGCTGGTCCCGCCGATCACGATGCGCCTCTTCGCCGAAGAGCGACGCAGCGGCACCGTGGAGACGCTGCTCACGGCGCCCGTGTCGCCTGCCGCCGTCGTGCTCGCGAAGTACGTGTCCGCGCTCGTCACGTACGTGTCCATGTGGGCGCCCACGGTGCTCTATCTCGTCATCCTGAATCGCACCGGCCCCATCGACTGGCACGTCGCGTCCGCCGCTTACCTTGGCGTGTTCTGCGTGGGCGCGGGGTACCTGTCGCTCGGCCTCCTCATGAGCGCGCTCACGAAGAGCCAGTTCTTGGCGCTCATCCTCACCGCCATGTGCATCATGGGTCTCTTCATCCTGGGCGTGGGTGAGTTCGTCACGCACGAGGGCCAGACCCTCCACGACGTCTGCGCGCACGTCTCCGTCTGGGCGCACATGAACGACTTCGGCAGCGGCATCATCGACTCGCGCCGTCTTGTCTTCTACGGAAGCATCGTCGCGCTGTCGCTCTTCTGCACCACGCGCGTGGTGGACTCCTGGCGCTGGGGTGACGCTTGAGGCGCTTCCTGGGTCCCGGACAGGCGGGCAAGCTGCTCAGCGTGGTCTTCGCGTTCGTCGCGATGGTCACTGCGAACGTCATCGGCGCGCGCCATTTTTCGCGCTGGGACATGACGGAGAACAAGCGCTACTCGCTGTCGCGGCCAACCATCGAGACCCTGCATTCGTTGCCCGGCACGATGGAGGTCTGGGTCCTCATGGGCCCGGGCGATCCGCTCGGTGAGAGCGTGAAGCAGCTCTTGGTCTCCTACCGGGCAGAGACCGACAAGCTGGATGTAAAATACATCGATCCCGATCGCGACACCGCCAAGTTCGAGGACGTGAAGCGGCGATTCCACATCGAGGCCGGTCGCACCGAGGACGGGCGCCTGGTCGCGGACGCAGTCATCGTGGTCGCGCGAGAGGACAAGCACTGGTTCGTCACGGCGAGCGATCTCTTCGAGGTGAGCGGCACGAGCGAAGGCCGCGCAAAGCCGCGCGAAGAAGAGGCAGTCACCGGCGCCATCCGCAACGTGCTCGGAGGCCAGAAGTCCGTGCTGTGCTTCTCCGTCGGCCACGGCGAGATGTCCCTGGACGACGGCACGGACCGCGGGCTCGGCCAGCTGCGCACGCTCCTCGAGAAGGACAACTACACCGTACATCCGGTGGACACGACACAGAGCGGCGCCGAGCGCGCGTGGGAAGGGTGCGACGTCGCGGTGATCGCCGGCCCACGCGGCCCATGGAAGAAGGAAGAGGCAGACGCGCTTCGCACCTTCGCGATGTCCGGCGGCAACGTGCTCGTGGGTGTCTCGCCGATCACCGGGGATTCGCCCACCGGCATGCAGTCCGCGGGCCTCGACAGCGTCCTCTCGCCGTTCGGCGTGAAGCTCGAAGATGCGCTCGCTGTCGAACGTGACCCGAAGAGGGTGATCGAGGGCGAGGGCCTCGGGTTCTACGCGGAGGTGCGTCCGCACGCGGTCACCAGCGGCTTGCTTCCATCCGAGGACGGGCAGAAGACCACCCCGCGCGTGAAGGTGAAGTTCGCGCGCGCGCTCAGGCACGCGAGCGAGCCCGGCGCAGCCTCCGCGCTCGATCTCCTGGCGACGACCGATCAGGCGTTCGGCGTGACCGACGTCTCCGGCGCGGCGAGCTGGAGCGGCCCACCGGAGCGGAAGGGCACGGACGTGCCGGGTCCTGTCATCCTCGCCATGGCGAGCGAGCGACCGAAGCTCGTCGCGAACGCGCCGCACGGTCCCCGCATGATCGTGATGGCCAGCGCGAGCTTTTTCGTGGGACAGAACTGGCGCGAGACGCTGGCCGATCGCGGCGCGGCGCTCTTCCTGGACAGCGTGGTCTCGTGGCTTGCCGCGAAGCCGGTGGTGCTGGACATCCCGGAGCGTCAGAGCCTCTCGCTCGGCGTGAAGATGGACGAGGCGAGCATCGCCGACGTGCGCCGCTACGTGCTCATCTACATGCCCCTCGCGATCGCCATCCTGGGCGGCACCATCCTGTACCTCCGCAAGAAGGGCGAAGCCCCGAAGAGCAAGAAGCCGAAGCCGAAGCGGAAAAAGCCGTGACGGTCAGGAAGCACGCGTCGCTCATCGTGACGGGAGTGCTCGCAGTGGCGCTGCTCACGTACGCGTACGTCGATCGCAACAACGTCACCGACATCGAACGCACCGCGCGCGAGGGAGATCTTTTTCCTGCGTGGCGTCGCGACCAGGTGACGCGTTTCGAGCTTGTTTTTCAGGATGAAACGCTCACGCTCGACAAGCACGGCGACGACGGCGGCGTGGGCACATGGACCATGACGGAGCCGCGGCCCGACCAGGCCGACTACGCGAGCGTGGAGAGCTTGCTCATCTCGCTGGAGCACGGGCGTCCGATCCGCAAGTCGTCCACCGACGTCGGCGGGTGGGACAAGCCTCGCGTGCGCGGCAAGGTCTTGATGGGCGCGATCACGTTCGACTTCGAGGTCGGCGCGCATGCTCCCACGCCCGAGGGGGCGAGCTACTTCAGATTGAAGGGCCAGGAGCCCGTCGTGATCTCGAAGGAGGTGACCGACGCGCTGCTCGCGCACGGCGAGCACTACCGGAGCCGCGCCGTCGTACCGTACCTCTCACTGCAGCTCGACTGGGTGGAGGTCACGTCGCCGGCGGGTCCGTGGAAGCTCACGCGCCTGACGCCGATCGCGTTCAAGATCGAGCCGCTCGGGGTGCGTGCGTCGCGGACGAAGATCGATCGCATGTGGGGCGCGCTCGCGGACCTGCGTTCCGAGGCCTATTTCCCCACGGATGAAGCGAAGCGCCTGACGGAGAACCCCGTGCTGCGCGTGGCCATGAAGCCCACCGAAGCGCAAAAGCCCGCGGGGATCTTTCGCGTCGGCGGCACATGCCCGGGGCAGCCGGAGCAGCTGATCTTCTATCGCGAGGCGCCCGATCCGATGGGGGCTTGCGTGCCGAAGGGTGCCGTGGAGCGCCTGTCCGCGACGCCGGATGCATACGCCGACGAGGGCGCGTTCACCTATCGCTTCGACGAGATCGAGGACGTGATCCTGACGTCTGGCGACAAGACCGTGGAGCTCGCGCGGACGGGCAGCGGCTTCCACATGCGCGCACCGGAGGATCGCGCGCTAGACGTGGACGAGGCGCGCGTCGCGAGCCATCTGCTCACCATCATCGACAAGACCGAGGGCGCGAGCTTCGTGCGCGGCTTCTCGACGGACGAGCCCGCGCTGGGCAAGGTGCGTGTCCGCACGGCCGTGGGTGACGAGGAGATCGAGATCGGGCGCGCGCACATCCGGCGGCTCATGGACGGCGCCGTGCTCTCCGCGAGCGAGACGCTCACCACCGCGCTGCTCCCGCGCAGGACGCTGCTCCGTGCGCCGCGTATTTTCTCCGAGGCCATCGACGCATCGGAGATCTCCCAGGTGACCCTGGACTGCGGCGCGCTGCAGGTCTTCGAGCGCGATCCGAAGAACCCGCGCGCGTTCGTGATGCTCGCACCGCCAGGCTTTGCGGTGGACGAGCCGGGGCTTTCCGGCCTGGCCGAGAACCTCACGCGCCTGCGCGCCGACGCCTGGGTCGCGGACGAAGATCGCGGGGCCTGGAAGACGAAGACGTCGTCGTGCAAGGTGTCGTTCCGGAGCAAGGACGAGGCGGGCACCACGACCCACACGCTGTCCCTGGGCTCCGCGGGGCAGGGCGGCATCTTCGCGCGGGTCGACGAAGATCCCGCGGTCGCGGTGGTGCCCGTGTCCGTGTCTGATCTGATGCATGCAATCTACATTGATACGGAGCTGCCGCATCCGCCGGGCGCCCTCGTTGCGATCGAAGTGAAGCAGGGTGGCAAAACGACCACGCTGCGACCAGGCGACGAGTCGGGCGAGGCGTTCGCGCAGCTGGAGTCGCTCGCGTTCGATCGCGTGCTGCACCTGGGCGCGCCCGTGGCTGACGATGGGATGAGCACGCCCACGCTGGAGCTCGGGCTCACGTACGCGAGCGACGCCGGCAGAACCGCGAAGCTCCGGCTCGTGCTGGGCGCCAGGAAACCCAAGGGCTACACCGCTGTTGTCGGCGATGCGGGCGCAGTGTTCCTGGTCTCGCCGCGGAGGCTGGGCGCGTTCTTCCCCGACGAGCTGCGCAAGCCGACGGACGCGGGCGCCCCGCAGCGCTAGCCTTGACCCGGCGTCGCCGTCTGCGCAGAAATGGAGCGCGCGACCGCTCCACTACGGAGCGCGCATGTCACCACAGTGGGTGAAAATAGGCCGAGTTCGCGTCGGCACGGCGCCTGCTCAGTGACGGCCCATGAGCGAACGCGACGCACGTGAACGAGACATTCTGGTTGCACCCTCCGAGTACGCCTACGTCCAGGACCTGACGAAGGGGGACATTGTCCTCTACGTGGGTCCCACGAAGATCAGCCTCTCCAACACCGAGCGCATCGTGGAGCTGCGCGAGAACCGCTTCGTCCCCGTCCGCGCGGACGACCCGAGCTTCGGCGTGAGCCCGTTCGTGTCGGCCTCGTCCTCGCAGTACATCGTGCTCGAGAATCCCGTGCTGGAAGGAAAGGAGGCGCGCCCCATTCGCGGCGGCAACACGGCGGTGGACCTCGCCGTGGGTCGCAAGGTCGTCGTGGCCGGACCGACGATGTTCCCGCTGTGGCCCGGTCAGCGTGCGCGCGTGATCGACGCTCACCCGCTGCGCGAGGACGAGTACCTGATCGTGCGCTACTACGACCGCGTCCCCGAAGATCCGCATCCCATCGGCTCCGAGCTGGTCGTGCGCGGCGCGGACGTGTCGTTCTACGTACCGCGCACCGGGCTCGAGGTCGTCCCCGCGGAGGTCGTGCCCGGACGCTGGCGGTACGTGCGCAAGGCCACGCGCTTCCCGAGGCCCGGGGGCTTGCACGTGCGCGTCACGAAGCAGCTCACCGCAGATGAATGGCACGCCCTTCCCGCGGGGACGTACGCGGCCGGCACGGACGTGTTCTTGGCCGATCGCGACGGCTACTTCTTCCCGGACGAGAACGTGGAGGTCATCGCTCTGGTGTTGCCCGTTCCGATCGCGGAGAAGGAAGGGCTCTACGTGCGTGATCGCCCCACGGGTCGCATCGCGACGATCATGGGCCCGGCGAACTACCTCTGCGATCCGACGCGTGAGGAGCTCGTGCCCCGCGTGCTGTCGCCGGAGCGCGTGAAGCTCTATGGCCTCGCCCATCACGACCCGATGCGTGCCGTCGCGGTGAACGTGCCGCCCGGCTTCGCGGTGCTTGTCACTGGGAAGACGAAGCGCGAGGTCGTGAAGGGACCGGAGACGCGCATCCTGGACTTCGACGAGGAGCTGACGGTGCAGCGTCTGTCAACGGGTCGCCCCAAATCGGACGAGAGCACGCTCGAGACCTGCTTCTTGCAAGTGGAGAGCAACAAGGTGAGCGACACGCTCTCCGTGCGCACGCGCGATCACGTGGAGGTGCAGATCTCCGTGTCCTACCGTGTGTCGTTCGAAGGGCAGGACAGGCAGCGCTGGTTCCACGTGAAGGACTACGTCGGTCTCCTCTGTGATCACGCGGGCTCCATCCTGCGCGCCGCGTCGCGCACCACGAGCATCGAGCTGTTCCAGCGCGAGGCGACCGAGATGTTGCGTACCGCGATCCTGGGAGAGCGTCGCGACGTGGAGGGGGAGGGCGCGGGACCGCCGCGAAGGCCTGGGCGTGCGTTCACCGAGAACGGGATGTGGGTCTACGATCTGGAGGTTCTGGACGTGCGCATCCTGGACGCGGACGTCAAGAAGCTGCTGGACGGCGCCCAGCGCGCGGCCATCGTGAGCGACGCGAAGCGGCGCGAGGAAGAGCGTCGCCTGTCCGAGGAGCGACTGCGCGCGGAGGTCGATCGCGAGGTGGGCGACGCGCAGATCCTGGCGCTGGCGAAGGCGCTGGAGGTGGAGGGCGCGCGTGCGGCGCTGGAGGAGCGTCGGGCTGCGTCGCTCGTTACGGTCGAGCGCGTCACGCGCGTGGGCGCGGCGGAGGCGGAGGCGCGCGCGCTTACCATCGAGCGCGACGCGGAGGCGCAGTCACTCGAGCGTCGCGCGGAGCTCGGTCGGAAGACGCTGGAGGCGCAAGTTGCGGCGTTCGAGAAGCAGATGGCTGCGCTGGCGCCGGAGCTCATCTCCACGCTCACCACGCTGGGCCATCAGAAGCTTGCCGCGGAGCTGTCCCTGAACGTGGGCCCGCTCGCGGTGCTGGGCGGCGGAAGCGTCACGGAGATCGTCGAGAAGCTCCTCGGCGCGCTCCCCGTGGGCGCAAAGAAGACGGTCGCGGACGTGCTCGTCCATCGCAACGGAGCGGCCATTCCAAAGTCCACCTGACGCTGGGAAGGTGGCGGAAGGTGGCGTAAGGTGGCGTCGTGGATGTGAAGCCGATCGTGAAGTGGGCGGGCGGAAAATCGTGGCTGGTGCCAGCTCTCCGCCCGCTCATTCCGAAGAAGATGCGGACGTACGTGGAGCCGTTCGCGGGTGGCGCGGCCGTCTTCTTCGCGCTCGCCTCGGAGACGCCGCGTCCGTTCAAGCGTGCGATCCTGGTCGATCAGAACGAGGAGCTCGTGGCCTGCTACCGCGCCATCAAGGGCGAGGTGCCCGCGCTGCTCAAGAAGCTGGGCGAGTTCGTCTACGACAAGGAACAGTTCTACGAAGTGCGCGCGTGGAAGACGTCGAAGATGAGCGACGTCGACCGCGGCGCGCGGCTGATCTATCTCAACAAGACGTGCTTCAACGGTCTCTGGCGCGTGAACTCCAAGGGTGAGTTCAACGTGCCGTTCGGACGCATGCAGAACCCGAAGATCAAGGACGAGCCGAACTTGATGCGCGCGTCCAAGGCGCTTGCTCACTGCGACATTCGTCACGGTGACTTTGCCTCCGCGCTCCAGGGCCTTGGTCCCGAGGACTTCGTCTACTTCGACCCACCCTACGCGCCCGTCTCGAAGACCGCGAATTTCACGTCCTACGCGAGCGGCGGCTTCAGCGCGGACGATCAGCAACGCCTCGTGGACGCCATGGTGAAGCTTCGCGGCGATGGCGTCGGAGCCGTCCTGTCCAACGCCGATACGACGGAGACGCAAGCGCTGTACGCGCGCTTCAAACACGAAACCGTCCTCGCGCGGCGCTCCATCAACTCCAACACCAAACGTCGCGGCCCCACCGGTGAGCTCGTCGTCCAGAACGTGCTCGCACCAGAGAAGAAGAAGAGCAAGAAGAAGGCGGTCGCGCGGGCAGCGCGTACATGACTGGCGATCGCGATGGCGTCGATGCGGAGCCGACCGCCGAAAGCGTCCTCGCGCACAAAGTGAAGGCGGAGCTGCGGAAGCGCCTGCGTGCGCTGCGTCGCACGTCCACCGTCGAGGCATGTCGGCAACGTTCGGAGAAGATCATCGCCGCGCTCCTCGCACGCGACGAGATCATCCGGGCGAAGAGCGTCGCGCTGTTCTGGCCCATCGAGGAGAAGCGCGAAGTGGACCTGCGACCGCTCGGGGATGCGCTCGGCGCGCGCGGCGTTCGCCTGGCGTATCCCACCATCGATCAAGACTCGCGGGTGATGACGTTTCGTTTCGCGACTCACCCTCCCGCGCTCGAGGAGCGTGGCATGGGCTTCTGCGAGCCGCATCCAGACGCCGAGGAGGCGCAGACGCTGGACGTGGTCGTGGTGCCCGCGATCGGAGTGGACCCCATGGGGCATCGCATCGGTTACGGCGCTGGATACTACGATCGCACGCTGCCCCGCTTCTGCCCGCCTGCGATCGCGATCGCGGTCGCGTTCGACTACCAGCTCGTGATCGAGGTCCCGAAGGGGCCGCACGACGTGGCAGTCAACGCAGTGGTCACGGACCTACGCGTGATCGACGTCCCGCTCTAGACAGCATCGTCTCCACGCGTTTCTGTTCAACGCGTGCCGGAGGCGCGGTTCAGCTTTGCCTGGCAGCTCGCGCAGACGCCGTACATCTCGTGCTTGTGGCTGAGGAGGCGGAAGCCGTGCTGGTCCGCGACCTCCTCCTGGATGCGTTCGATGCGCGGCTCCTCGAACTCGATGATGCTCTGGCACTCGACGCAGATGAGGTGGTCGTGGTGCGACTCCTCGTCCGCGAGCTCGTAGCGCGTGAGGCCGTCGCCGAACCTGCGCTCGAACGCCACGCCGCACTCCGTGAGGAGCTTCAGCGTGCGATACACGGTGGCGTAGCCGACCTTCGGGTCCTCTGCGCGCACGTCAGCAAGCAGCTCCTCGATGCTGACGTGGTTCGCCGACTTGAAGAACGTCTCCACGATGAGCTTGCGCTGGTCCGTAGACCGCAGGCCCTTCTTCGCCATGTGGTTCGACAGTAGCGAGCGGAAGTGGGTGAGGCTCGCCGCGGTCGGCCTGTGATCGTGCTTGTTCTTCGCCTTCAAGACTACCCTCCCCCTTGCCTGAAAACGTCGCTTCGAACGGTCGCGGCGTCAAGGCGCAAATCCATGACGCTGGGCAGGCCGCGTGGTATTCGCCCATGCGTGGGCGCTTTCAAGCATCGATGGCCGTCGAAATGCGTCGCCGCCGTCTCGATCGGCGTGGCCCTGACGGCCGCGCACGAGGCACACGCAGAGCCGCAGGGGGAAGCAGCGGCCGTCGCGCCTGCTCCAGAGCCAGAACGTCGACCGGTCCGCACGTCGAACGAGCTTCGCTATTCGCTCGCGATCGATCTCCCCGTCACCATCGCCGCCGCTGGCTGGCTCCTCGGCAGCGAAGCGGGCAAACAGGATCTCGTCCCGAGCGCGTGCGCCATCTGCGAGATCGGCAACAACGGCTCCGACCATCTGAACGGCTTCGACGCTTACTTCCGGCAGGCGTTCGTGCGGCGTGACGGCGCCGCCGCAGACGTCACGAGCAACGTCCTTGGCTACGGCGTGGCCCCGCTGTCTGCGATAACCCTGCTCGCGCTCGCCGCGCAGCGTGACGACGGATCATTGCAGAATACACCTATTGATTTGCTGCTCACGGCGGAGGCCACGCTCCTCTCCATGGACGTGAACCAGGTGGTGAAGCTCCTCGTCCCGCGCGAGCGCCCGTACCTGCACTTCGCCGACGCAGACTCCAGGCAGGGCCCACAGAGCGCGGAGTCCCGTGTCTCATTTTATTCACTCCACACGTCTGCCACCTTCGCGCTTGCCGTGTCCGCCGGGACCATCGCCGAGCTGCGCGGATACTCCATTGCCCCACTCATTTTTGGCTCCGGCTTGCTCTTGGGGGCCACCACGGGCTACATGCGCATGGCCGCTGACAAGCACTACATGTCCGACGTGCTCGTGGGGGCAGGGATGGGCTCGCTGATCGGGTTCGTCGTTCCGTATACGTTCCACCGACCTCTACCTGGAAACCTCCGGCTTTCAGGATCACCGTTGCCCGGCGGCGGTCTCCTGGGAGCGTCTGCGACGTTCTGAAGTACACTCCATGATGCGCCGTAGCCTGGGTCTCGTTGTGATCGGTTTGGTCGCGATCGCGTGCAGCTCCACCGCGACACAGAGCGGGGACACGAGCGGCGCCGACGGCGGAGACAGCGAGGGCGGAGCGGGCGCGAACGACGGCGGCGTTCCGACGGACAAGGACAGCGGCGGTCCCGTTGGCGGTGGCGGCATGAGCGGTCCCGCGGATCCCGTCGATCTCGGCAAGGGAATGCCGCAGGTGCTCCTCGGCAGCAAGGGCGCGACGGCGGTCCTCGTTTCGCCCAAGGTGACCGCGCTCACCTACGACAACGACACGAACCGCGCGGAGATCGAGGCGTTCCTGCCTGCCTTCGCCAAGTCAGTCGCCTGGTCGTCCACCACGAAGGAGTATGGGGTCTCCGCGCTCACCGTCTCGGCGCCCATTCACCTCACGGGGAACGCGCCCACGTCGATGACGGACACGCAAGCGAAGGCGGTTCTGAAGGCGCAGGCCCCACTCGACGCGAGCACCATCTACACGCTGTTCCTGCCCAAGGGCACCCTCATCGACGACGGAACGGGCGCGAAGTGCTGCACCGACTACGACGGCTACCACGGCAACTACACGACAGGCGGCGTGACCGCCCCGTACGCGATCGTGTGCGCGTGCCCTGGGTTCGACGGCAAGGCGATCACCGACCTGCAGCAGATCACAGTGGCCGCCGCACACGAAACGGTGGAGGCGGCGACCGATCCGTTCGACAAGACGCCAGGGTACTCGCAGCCTGACAACGCGCACATCGCGTGGTCTCTGGTGACCGGCGGCGAGACCGCCGACATGTGCGCGCTCGCGGACTCCGCGTACTGGATCCCGTCGGACATGAAGTACATGGTGCAGCGCAGCTGGTCGAACGCCGCCGCATCCGCGGGCCACGACCCGTGCACTGGCGATCCCACGACGCCCTACTACACGACCATTCCGACGCTGTCAGACACGGTCACGCTCTCGGACTATGCCGTCACGACGAGCAGCATCAAGATCGCCAAGGGCGCGACCGGCACGCTGAAATTGAAGGTCTACGCCGACACCTCCACCGCCGGAGAGTTCAACGTCCAGATCGACGACTTCGCGGGCAGCGGCTACATCACCGCAAAAAATCCGACCGCCACCTTCAAGTCCGGAGACGAGCTCGCAATCGACATCACGGTGGTGAACGCCGACCCCAACTACGCCGTAGCAGGCGGAGGAGCCGAGATCTTCCAGATCACCACCACCCCGTCGAACGGCAAGGGCCCATCCGTCTACTACTGGGGCCTGGTCTCCCAGTAGCCCGCGTCCGTTCCTGCCTTCAGGCGCACGACCTGGCCCGTTCCGCCCTGAAGCCTATCTCTCGATCTTCCTGCCGTCGGCTTCCCACGCGAGCATCCCGCCCTCGAGGAAGTTCACGGGCACTCCCTGCTCCGTGAGCGTAGCCGCGAGCTCCTTGGTCTTGTCCCCCGAGCGGCAATAGAGCACCGGCTGACCCGCGAGCATGTAGAGCTCCGCGAGCCGTCCCGCGATCTCCTCCAGCGGTATGTGCTTCGCGCCAGGCAATCTCGCGCGCCCATAGGCCCCCGCGTCGCGCGTATCCACCGGCACCACAGCGCCCTGCTTCAGGAGCTCCGCGAGCTCCGCTGGCTTCAGCGCGCCCTGCATCCGCGGCAGGAACGGCTCCACCATGGCGCGCATCTCCTTGCGGCCGATGGGCCCGGCCTGCGCGTCCGCGATCTTCTGCTCCGCGAAGAGCATGAACGTGGGCACGGTCTGCACGCGGAGTTGCCGCGCGATGACGGGCGACTTCTCCACGTCGATCTTGACGACCTTCACCTTGCCCGCCATCTCGCTCGCGAACGCGGCCAGATCTGGCGCGATCGCCTTGCACGGCTGTGAGCGCTCCATGACGAGCACCATGAGCACGGGCACCTCGCTCGTGAGGACCACGCTCTCGAAGTCGCGCTCCGTCACAAAGGGGACGTCTGCGCCCGCACTGCCGCCACCACCGCCACTGCCCGGACCGCCGAGGGGTCCACCGATGAGAGTCATGGCGTGTTCTTATCACTCCTCGTGCGCGGATCCAGAGCGTCTCGCAGGGCCTCACCCAGCACGTTGAACGAAAGCACTGCGATGATGAGGAGCGCGCCCGGGAAGATCAGCATCCACCAGGCCGTGGGGTTGTCGCGCACCTCGCTCAGCATCTCGCCCCACGAGGCCACGCTGTTGTCGTGGCCGGCGCGAAGGAACGTGAGGGACGCCTCCGCCAGCATCACGGAGCCCAGACCAAACGTGGCGCTGACGATGGCGGCCGTGCGCGCGTTCGGGAACACGTGGTTCAAGAGCACGCGGAGCGGCGTCGCGCCGAGCGCCTTGGCCGCTAGCGCGAAATCGGAGCTCTTCGCGAGCCTCACCTCCGCGCGCGTCAGCTTCGTCACCTCGGCCCAGCGCGACAGCACGATCGCCATGAAGAGCGTGCTCACGGTGGGCCGCGGCACCATCGCCTGCACGCCGATGGCGAGGACCAGCGTGGGGAACGAAGACATGGTCTCCACCGCGCGCGTCACGATCGCATCGAGTGTCCCGCCGAAGAAGCCCGTGAAGGCTCCAAGGAACAGGCCCACCATCACGAACACGAACGTGGATAGCACCGCGAACGACAGCGTGGTCCGCGTGCCGTGCACCGTGCGCGCGAAGACGTCACGACCGACCGCGTCCGTTCCGAGCATGTGACCTGGCGCCATGGGCGGAAGCAGCGCCTCTGCCGGCGCCTCATCCAGCGGGCCGTGGCACGTCACCGGTGTGAGATAGACGTGGCCGGCCTTCTGGATGTCGTCGCACGACAGGCCGTCTAGCTCCTTCGGGTGGGTCACGTTCGGTAGCACCCACAGCTGTTGATGATAGTTGCACAATACAGGCAATGGGCTCGCCAGGAGGTCGGCGAAGATGGTGACGAACGCCAGGAACAGCACAGCGATGGCCGCAGCGCGCGCCGTGTTCTTCTTGCGCATGCGCGTGAGCGCGCCGCGGAATCCAAGCGTGAAGCTCACAGTTCACCCGAATGGAGCGCGGTGTCGCGCGCGCGCGGATCCAGGATGCTGGTCGCCAGGTCGCTGGCGATGAGCATCAGCATGGTCATGACGGCCGAGAACAGCACGACGGCCACGAGCCACGCGGCGTCGTGTGTCTCGATCGCGCGCAGGGTCTCCCAGCCGAGGCCCTGGATGCCGAAGACCTCCTCCACGACGAACGTGCTGCCGAGCATCAGCGGGAACTGCAGGCCCGCGAGCGTGGTGGTGGAGACGATCGCGTTCCGGAGCGCATGCACCACGAGCACGCGGAACGTGGAAACACCCTTTGCGCGCGCGGTGCGCACGTAGTCGAGCGAGAGGACCTCCGCCATGCTGCCGCGCTGGTGGCGCGAGAGCGCGGCGGCCCCACCGGCCGTGAGCGTGAGGATCGGCACCGCGAGCCCGAGCAGATTGTCCCGCGCGAAGAGGCCCGAGAGCGCCTGCGCGAGGACGAAGACCGGAATCGAATAGACCAGGAGGAGGAGGAGCGCGAAGGTGGCGTCCACGGCCTTTCCACGCCGCCATGCGCTGAGCACGCCTACGGGGATCGCTACGAGGTACGACGCCAGCATGGCTATGAAGGTGAGCGCGAACGTCACGGGCGCGCGCGCGATGAGCTTCTCGTTGATGGGCACGCCGTCGCGCGTGGAGAGACCCAGCTGCGAGGTGACGGCGCCCAGCATCCAGCGCCCGTAGCGCGTGTCCGTGACGCTGGCGGCGACCTTGGTGGCGCCGTCGTACGCGACATAGTCCGAGCGGTGGATGAACCACCAGGAGCGCCAGTCCTCCTCGGCGCGTACGAAGGCCGCGGCTGGCGCACCTTCGTCCGGGACGATGCCGCGGCCCGACGCCCGCGCCGCCACGCTCATGAGCCTGCGCAGCGCGGCCAGATCCGTGACGCGCGGCATCGCCTCGATGACGGTGGCGAGCGCGAATGTGTCCACCTGCGACAGCTCCGTCTCGCGCTGCGTGGAGTCGCGGACGATCAGCCGGTCCACGGTCCGGCGCACGCTGGGCTCCGTGAAGTCAGTGGAGTGCTCGTCCCAGTAGCGCGTCCAGAAGATGGGCGCGGACGCTGGATCTCGCAGCGCCACTGCGTCGCCTTGACCCATGCGCACCGCCACGGGCGCGAGCGCGACCGCGACGCGACTCTTTGCGGCCGCCGGCATCGTGTCGATCTGCGGCATGATGAACGGAAGCGCCGCGCCACCGAGCCGCGCCAGGCGCGCAGCCGCTACCTCGCGCTGCTCGTCGTCGGCCACGAGGTGGAAGAGGATCTCGTCCGTGCGACCGTGGATGTCGAGCGGCTGCGTGTTGAAGAACCGCGGGAGGTCGACGAAGCGCGCGCGCGCTCGATCCTCTTCCGCGAGGACGTTCTCCGGGTCGACCTTGCCGAGATCCGCGGGCGGCGGCACCTCGATGAGCGTCGTCAGCAAGAAGACGACCAGGCTGATCCCGAAGAGCGTCGGAATCGCCCACAAAACACGCCTGATGGCGTACGCGAACATCGGCGTGGGAGCTTAGCCCAACGCGCGCATCGTGGCGGACTAAGCGCGCCTCGTGGCCTTCCCAGGCATCTGGGTTCGGTCTAAGACGGTCCTCATGCAAGCCATCATCAATCGCGCTCGCGCCTGGCTCGACGGCGACCCGGATCCCGAGACGCGCCGTGAGCTCACCGCTCTGCTCGCAGAGCCCGAGGCGAATCGCGTGGAGCTCGCGGACAGGTTCGCCGGTCCGCTGGAGTTCGGGACGGCGGGCCTGCGCGGCGTGATCGGTGCGGGCGAGAATCGCATGAACCGCGCGGTGGTGCGTCGCACGACATACGGCCTGGGGCAGGAGGTCCTTGCCCTTGCAACGAAGCAGCCCGAGTGGTCGAACGCCTCCGGTGACGCGCCGGTTGTCGTCATCGGCTACGACGGGCGAAGGCAGAGCGACGTCTTCGCGCGAGACGCGGCGATGGTGCTCACCCGGATGGGCATCGGCGTGCGCCTCTTCTCGGCGTGCGGTCCCACTCCGCTGACAGCGTTCACGGTGACGAGGCTGCACGCCTCCGCGGGCATCATGGTCACGGCCAGCCACAACCCGCCCGAGTACAACGGCTACAAGGTCTACTGGAAGAGCGGCGCGCAGATCGTGCCTCCGGTGGATGCCGACATCAAGCAGCGCATCGACTCGGCGCCTGCCGCGAAGGAGATCGCGCTCGACGATCTCGAGGGCGCGCTCGGCGACAAGCGTCTGCAGATGCTCGGCCCGGAGGCGTGGGATGCCTACAAGGTCGGCGTCCTCGGGCTCGGTCGCAAAGGCGGCGATCGCAGCCTTCGCATCGTGTACACGGCGATGCACGGCGTGGGAAACCAGCTCGCGATGGCGGCGCTCGCGGAGGCCGGCTTTCCGAACGTGACCAGCGTGCCCGAGCAGAAGAATCCCGACGGCGCGTTTCCCACCGTCGCGTTCCCCAACCCGGAGGAGAAGGGCGCCATGGACCTCTCGTTCGCCCTCGCACGCAAGGAGAGCGCGGACCTGGTGCTCGCGAACGACCCGGACGCGGACCGGCTCGCGGTCGCGGTGCCGCAGGCAGGGTCGCCCACGGGATACATGCAGCTTACAGGTAACGAGGTAGGCGTCCTGCTCGGTCACCACGTGCTCACGCGCGATCCCGAGGACTCGAGCCACTCACGCGTCGCGCTCGCGTCCATCGTGTCGTCGCCCATGCTCGGCGTGATCGCACGCGCCCTGGGTGTGCGCTACGAGGAGACGCTGACCGGCTTCAAGTGGATCGAGCACCGCGCCATGCAGATCGAGGCGGAGCGCGGCGCGAAGCTGGCGTTCGGCTTCGAGGAGGCGCTGGGCTACACCGTGGGCACGCTGGTGCGCGACAAGGACGGCATCAGCGCGGCGCTGGTGTTCGCGGAGCTCGTCGCGCAGCTGCGCGCGGAAGGAAAGACCGTGCAAGACAGGCTCGAGGAGCTCTTCCGCCGCTTCGGGCTGTTCGTGAGCACGCAGGTGAACGTGACCAAGAAGGGCCCGGATGGGTCGAAGGAGATCGGCGCGATCATGCAGAAGCTCCGCGCGCACCCGCCCACGGAGCTCGGTGGTCTGGCCGTGGTTGGTCACGCCGACTACGACTCCGGCTTGCGCACCAAGAAGGACGGGACCAAGGAGTCGCTCGGGCTGCCCCCATCCAACGTGCTCGCCTACGATCTGGATGGCGGGAGCCGCGTCATCGCGCGTCCAAGCGGCACGGAGCCGAAGGTGAAGTTCTACTTCGACGTGTGCATGGCCATGCGCGAGGGCGAGCCCATGGCCGACGCGCAGGCGCGAGCAAAGGAGACGCTCGAACGCGTGCGCGACTCCTTCACGGCGCTCGTCTAGTTCACGGCGCTCGTCTAGAAAATATAGAAGAGGGCGAGCTGCGCGCGGTGGTTCACCGCGTTCTTGCCGTCACTGTAGTGGTCGTGCGTGTTCGCGTACTCGGCTGCGGTGCGCACGGCCGGCGTGATGTCCACGAACAGGTTCACGTCGAACCAGTCGAGGTCCGAGCGGACCTTCGCGGGCGGGCCGAACCGCTGGATGTTCGAAGAGGTCATGCGGCTGTAGTTGCCGCTGACCCACACGTGGCCATCCATCACGGGCAGGTAGTACTGCACGCCGACGAGCCAGCTGGTCCACTGGATGGAGTGCAGCGCGCCGCTCCCGTCGTACTGCACGATGCCCGGGTCGATGTCCGCTGAATACACGGGCGCTGGCGTCAGGTTGGTCGGGTTCGGCAGCGCGGGGTACGCCGTGCCGGCAGCGCCGAGCCCCGTGTAGAGATCACTCGTGCCGTACCCGTTCGCGTACTCCGCGTTCAGCGAGAGGGAGTTGCCCATCTTGCCCTTGTCGCCGGGGATGACTGGCAGGAAGCCGTCCACTGCGATCGCCGTCGCGAGCTTCTGCTTCACGTCCTTCGGCGCCGCCGAGAGCTCCGGCATGCGCACCTGGCGCGCGTCACCCGTGACGGCGATGGACGCCGGCTGGATGATCGTGTTGGTCGAGCCGAACGTCCCCGGCCCCGTCCACTTGTCGTATGCGAATCGGATTCCAGCTTGCCCCTCCGGCACCGCGGAGTCGCGCTGCGGGGGCCGCATGCCCGCGACCGCCGCCTCGAACGTGAACGACCTGGTCTTGATGGTCTTCGACAGACGCAGCTGCACGTTCCGGTTGTAGAGCTCGCCCGGCACGCCTTGCGGCTGGACGGTGTTCGGGTGGTACGTCGCGCCCCAGCCGAAGAGCGCCCAGTACTGACCCATGAGGATGTCGACGTACGGCGTCTCCACCTTCACGTTCGCGTGACGCGCACGGAAGGTCGGGTTGGTGAAGAACGAACCCTCCGTGCCGTTGTACGCGGCGGATGCGGTTCCAAGCGGCGCGATCGGCGGCTGGTTGCCGAAGAAGTCCATCTCGAGCTGCATGCTCGCGCGGATGCCGTGGTACTCCGGCGCCTTCGAGCGGACGCCGAAGCGCGTGTTGCGGATCGACATCTGCGCGCGGTCGTGGTCGCCCTGGTACGTGCCCGCCCTGGCGATCTGCGTCTGGCCCTGGACCTCGTTGTAGCTCTGTGAGGTGTCGTAGATGCCATCGGCCTCGACGAACCCGTAGAGCGTCGTCGCGAACTTGCCGACGACCAGCGTGCTCGAGTCCGCCGCTCGTGCGCCGTTCGACTGGGAGATCTCCTTCACCGCCGACTCGTACTCGGCGTCCGTGATCATGCCCTTCTCGCGCATGATCCGGAGCGTGGTGAGCTCCGCGAACGGCTTCACGTCCGCCTTCGGCTCCTCCGCCTTCGGTGGGTCGACCCTTGGCTCCTCCGTCTTCGGTGGCTCGGCCTTCGGTGGCTCTGGCGTGGTGGGCGGCTCGGGCGCGGCGGGGGCCGTCTCGGGCTTCGCATCGTCGGCGAGGGCGGCGCCTTCGAGCGTCAGGACGCCAAGCGCGAGGAAGAGGGAGCTTATCGTGGGCAACCTGAACGACAACCTTCTGGATGAGTTCCTCATGCGGCGCGAGGCTAGCCGGCCCGGGGTGAAGACTGAACAAATAGTAGGTGCCACCGGGGTGCCAACGGGGATGACGGCCCCGGTAGTGGGCGGGCGTGCTTGACAGCGCCGCGGGTTTTCGCCATAACCCTCGGCCCCGCATCTACTCAGGCATCAAACCGCTCCATTCCTTGGCGCGGCCTGCTCGGAGCGGTCAGGAGCACGACAATGCCCAAGATGAAGACCAGAAAGTCCGCCGCGAAGCGATATCGCATCAGCGGTTCCGGACGCGTGCGTCGCCCCAAGTGCGGTGGCAACCACGGCATGCAGGAGAAGTCGCGCAAGCGTCTTCGCCGCCTTCGCAACAACGACATGGTCCACAAGACCATGCAGAAGCATGTAAAGCGCATGCTTCCCTACGGCTGAAAGCGAAAGGACCAGAACATGCCCCGCGCAAAACGAGGATTCAAGGCCCGTCGCCGTCGTAACCGCATCCTGAAGCACGCTTCGGGTTTCCACAGCGCGCGCTCGCGCCTCTTCGCGTACGCGAAGGAAGTCGTGATGAAGGCGTGGGTCTATGCCTACGCTCACCGCAAGCGCAAGAAGCGCGATTTTCGTCGCCTCTGGATCGCACGCATCAACGCAGCAGCGCGTGCGAACGGCACGACGTACTCGCGCCTCATGCACGGCCTGAAGAACTCGAAGATCGCCCTCGATCGCAAGGTCCTCTCGGACATCGCGATCCAGGATCCGAACGGCTTCACGCAGGTCGTGAAGGCCTCCGGCGCCACCAAGCCCGGCGGCGCTACCGCGTAGCTCCGAGAGCCACGGCGTCACGCTGTCACGACTGGGGCCGGGCTCTCGCGAGTCCGGCCCTTCGTCTTTGCGGGGACAGAAGCTGTGGTAAACCCGGCGCATGTCCGAGGCAGACGACAAGAAGGCCGAGATCGACCGGGCTCTCTCCGCGCTCTGTGAAAGTTTTCCTGCCCGCTTTCTTGGCGCCGAGACTGAGCAGGCGCTCCGTGACGAGAACGCCAAGATCCTCGGCAAGAAGGGCGAGCTCTCCGCGATCTTGAAGGAGCTCGGTCGCGTGGCGCCCGAGGCGCGCAAGGCGATCGGTGAGGCGGCGAACGCGGTGAAGGCCAAGGTCGAAGCTGGCTTCGAGGCGCGCCTACGCGAGCTCGCGATGAGGAAGCGCGACGCGGAGCTCAACGCGCGTCCGTTCGATCTCACGTTGCCGGCGCGCGTCCCTCTGCCGCGCGGTCATCGTCATCCGATCTCGATCGTGCGCGAGGAGCTCGTCCAGATCTTCCGCAGCATGGGCTTTGCCGTGTTCGACGGTCCCGACATCGACACGGAGGAGAACAACTTCGGCAAGCTCGGTTACCCGCCGGATCATCCCGCGACCGACATGCAGGACACGTTCTACACGGACAAGGGCCACCTGCTCCGCTCGCACACGAGCAACATCCAGATCCGCGCCATGTCCACCATGAAGCCGCCGTTCGCGTTCATTGCGCCGGGAACGGTGTTCCGTCGCGACGACGACATGACGCACTCGCCGATGTTCCACCAGCTCGAGGCGTTCCTCGTGGACGAGCACGTCACGCTCGCGCACCTGCGCGGTGTCCTCAGCGAGTTCGCCGCGCGCCTCTTCGGCGACGGCACGCCCGTGCGTCTGCGGCCCAGCTACTTTCCGTTCGTCGAGCCTGGCGCAGAGGTCGACCTTGGCTGTCCGTTCTGCAAGGACGAGAAGACCGGCAAGCGCCTGGGCTGCGGCGTGTGCAAGCACACCGGCTTCATCGAGATCATGGGCTGCGGCATGATCCACCCCACCGTGTTCGAGGCATGCGGCATCGATCCGGAGAAGTACTCCGGCTTCGCGCTGGGTCTCGGCCTCGAGCGCACGGCCATGGTCCGCTACGGCATCCCCAACCTGCGCATGATGTTCGAGAACGATCCGCGCTTCCTGTCCCAATTCTAGGCCGCTCAAAATGCTTGCATCATACAATTGGTTGAAGGAGCTCTGCCCGGGCCTCACGCTCTCCGCGAGCGAAGTGGCGGACAAGCTCACTGGCGCGGGCATCGAGGTGGAGGGCCAGAAGCCCTACGGCGCGCCGGACGAGTGCATCGTGGTGAAGGTCGTCGCCATGCGTCCGCACCCCACGAAGTCAGGGCTTCGGCTCGTCACCGTGGACACGGGCGCGGCCCAGCAGGAGATCGTGTGTGGCGCGCCGAACGTGCCGGAGCCGGGCGGGCTCGTGGTGCTCGCGCCGCTGGGCACGCATCTACCGGCGAAGAACATGACGATCGGGAAGCGCGACATCGGCGGCATCCCGAGCGAGGGCATGCTCTGTAGCGACTCCGAGCTCGGCCTCTCGGAGGAGTCCGACGGCATCATCATCCTGGACCAGGGCAAGCGCGGGCAGCGCGTCACGGAGGTCGTTCCGAACGACGTCATCTTCGAGATCGGCCTGACCCCGAACCGGCCCGATGGCCTTGGTCACATCGGTCTCGCGCGTGAGCTCGCCGCGCTCGTCGGCATTCACTGGAAGCCGCCGTTCGTCGTGGAGACCGAAGGGCGCGACACGATCGAGCTGCTCGGCGTGAAGGTCACGATCGAGGACGGCGTGCGCTGCCCGATCTACGCCGCGGCCGGCGCCATCAACGTGAAGATCGGCCCGTCGCCCGCGTGGGCACGCTACCGCTTGGAGTCGCTGGGCGTTCGCGCCATCTCCAACGTCGTCGACGTGACGAACCTGGTCATGCTGGAGACCGGGCACCCCATGCACGCGTTCGACTACGATCACGTGCAAGATGCACATATCATCGTGCGCCGCGCGCGCGAGACGGACGCGATGAAGACGCTCGATGGCGTCACGCGCGAGCTCTCGGAGGACGACCTCTTGATCTGTGACGGTCGCGGCCCCGTGGCGCTCGCCGGCGTGATGGGCGGCGCGGACAGCGAGATCGGCGACGACACCACGCGTGTGCTCTTCGAGTGCGCATACTTCGACGCGCGCGGCGTACGCCGAACAGCGCGCCGCCACGGCCTGCACACCGAGTCCAGCCACCGCTTCGAGCGCGGCGTGGACTGGGACGACCACGCGTACGTCCTCGCGCGCGCGGTGGACCTCACGTCACGCCTGTCGCCCGGCACGAAGCCACTCGCGGGGCACATCGTGGTCCACGGCGAGCCGCTGTCTCGCAAGGTCATCCGGCTCCGTCACGCGAAGATCCGCGGTCTGCTCGGCGTGGACGTGCCCATGGCGGAGGCGCTGGCAACGCTCACACGCCTTGGCTGCGTCGTGACGTCGTCGTCTGCGGGGAACGCCACGGAGGCTGACGTCGAGGCACCTTCGCACCGCCCCGATCTGCTTCGCGAGGTCGACCTCATCGAAGAGGTGATCCGCGTGCGCGGCATCGACACCGTCCCCGCCGAGCTCCCGGCCGTGCGCCCCACGCGCGACGTGGGCGGACGTGAAGCCGCGTTCTCCCGCGTGCGCGAAGCAGCGGTGTCGCTCGGTCTCTCCGAGGCGGTGACGTTCGCGTTCACCACCAAGGAGTCGCTGACGAAGCTGCACGCGCCCGCGCCCTCGGTCACTCTGAAGAATCCGCTCTCGGAGCTCCAGGCCGTCATGCGGACGAGCATGCTCGCCGGGCTCATCGACGCGTTCGGGAATGCGCGCCGCCACGGCGAACGCAGCGCGCGGCTCTTCACCGTGGGTAACACCTACGAGGCGCGGAACAACTCGTCCGAGCTGCGCGAAGCAGCGGACAATCTGCCCGTCGAGACGGCGCGCTTTGCGGCGTTGCTCGCGGGCGATGCCCCCGCATACCTGAAGAAGCCGCGCCCCGTCGACGTGTGGGACGCGCTCGGCATCGCGGAGGAGATGGTCTTACGGGTCACCGGCACGCGCGCGGACCTCCGCCGCGACACCTCGTTCGCGCATCTGCACCCGCGTGGATCGGCTGCGATATATGTGCATGATACACTCGTTGGTCGCGTGGGCCCGCTCCACCCGGATGTCCTCGAGGCATTCGACCTGGGCACCGACGTCATGGTCGTGGAGCTCGACGTGATGCCCCTCGCCAGGGCGCAGGCGGTCCGGTGCGTTCCGCTCCCGCGCTTCCCGAGGAACACGCGCGACATCGCGCTCGTCGTGTCCGACGACGTCCCCGCAGGCCTCGTGCTCTCCGGCGTGAAGAAGGCGGCCGGCGATCTCTGCGAGGAGGTCTCGCTCTTTGATCGCTTCACGGGCGACAGCATCCCGAAGGACCACGCGAGCCTCGCGTTCCGGGTCGTCTATCGAAGCAAGGACAAGACGCTGACGGACGCGGAGGTGGATGCCGTCCACACCCGCGTCATCTCCGAGGTCAACGCCGCCTATGGGGCGAAGCTCCGAGCCTGATCTCCTCATGAGCGCCGTCGCAAATGGTGGGAGCGCTCGCGCTGAGAAGGCCAAGGCGGCGCTCAAGCTGCTCGCGTGACGCGGCATCGCTTCGGATCGGTCAGAATGAAAGGACCACTGGCCCGGGGCTGAAGCTCGGTGTGCCTGTGGGCGCCTTCATGGAGCGAAGCCAGATGCGGCCCACCGCGCCTCCCCCTCCGCCGCTCACGCTTGCGTTGGTGGTGTCCGCGACGCCGTCGGTCGGTGACACCGCTGCGACGCCCCCGCTTCCGCCATTCGCGCCGCCATCTCCTGCGAGTCCGCCGGGCGCCGCCTTCTGCGACGTGAGCCCGTCGACTCCCGCCGTAATCCCTGCTCCGCCACCGCCACCGCCGTTCGCGCTGACGTCGGTGCTGATCAGGAACGCCGCGAGCGACTCGAGGAAGATCGTTCCGCCCGACCCTCCGCCCCCCGCGGAAGCGCCCGTGCCGCCGGAGCCGCCACCACCAGCCGCGCGTAGTGACCCCGCAGGAAGCACGAGCAGCGACGTCGCGGACGAGAGCTGTAGCGCGCCTCCTCCTCCTCCGCCTTGCACGCAGGCGCTTCCACCTCGCGAGCCGCCGACGAACTGGCCGGCGTCCTCACCATAGAACATGCCCCCAAAGGCACCGGGCGCTCCGCCACCGTCACCACCAAAGCCCGCGCCCGCGCTCGCGCCTGTGCCGCCGTCGCATGGGCTCGCGCTGCCGACGCCTCCGCCAACGTCGAGCGCGCCAGGACCCGCCGCGGACGCCTTGCCGGACACGTCGACGGCGCCCTCGACGTCCAGCTCACCGGCCGACACGATCGCGAGCGCGCGCGTGCCAGTGACCTTCACTGCCTGCGTGATGTCGAGCGAGAAAACCCAGAGCACCGTCGCGTTCTGCGCGTCCACCACCATGAGGTTCGGCGGCGACGAGGTTTGCCGCGCACCGCCCTTCGGACACAGCGTCACGGATGGGTTCGTCGTCGTCGAGCCCGTGTCGACAGCGCAGAGATCGTCCAGCCGCGCGACCATCACGGGAGGAGTGAGCGACGAGAAATGTGCCGGAAAACCAGCCGGAAGCGCGGGGAACACGAGAGGCACGAGGCCGCCGCCCGCATCGCCGGGACCACCGCCATCGTTGAAAACGCCATCGCCGTCGAGCAGCGTCACGGCATCACCGCTGGCATCTGCGCCACCATCCGCCGCGTCGCCGGAGTCACCGCAGCAGAGGAGAGCAAACACCACGAGTGATGCAGCGAGCGCGGTGAGAGCAGATCGCATGGACGAACTCTAGCACCGAGGCGCTACGTGTCTGCCCTCGCTGCTTCGAGCCTCTTCTCTCCCTTTTCCCGAAATCCAAGACGCGATGACAGCCTCGTAGTTGGCTTGTTTTCGGCCAGATCCGCGACGTGGCGCGCGAGCGCTGGGGCAAACTTGAACATGTGGCCGCTTCCTCCTGAGGCCACCATCACGCCCGGACGATCCGGGTGATGATCGATGAAGAAGTCCCCATCGAACGTGTCGCAGTAAAGGCAGAGGCGCGTTCGCACCACGGGTGCATCTGCGGCGGCTGGCATTGCTTCGCGCAGGAACGCGCGGAACTTCGCCTCCATGTCCGCTGGCACCACACGAGGGCCGCGCGGATCCGAAACGACGCCGCGGCCGTGGTTTGCGATCTTCAGCACGCCCTCGTGGAACGGGAAGCCATAGAAGCCGCTCTGCGCGATGTCAGCCGCCCATGGCAAGAACGTGGGCGCGGTGAAGAGCGCAGGGTCCTTCGGCGCGAAATGGAAGACGGACTGTCCGACCGGCGTCATGCGGTCCGCGAGCTCCGGCAACAGCAGCGGCGTGAAGGCGCCTGCCGCGACGATCAGCGTGCCGAACGCTATCTTCTCGTCTGCCTGGGTCAGCACGAAACGCGCGTCGCTCGGCTCGCGGAGCGCGCGCAAGGGTGGCGCGAGCGGGGCGAGCGGGCGCACCGACACGCCTTCGCGGATGACCACGCCCTTCGCGATCGCCTCCTTCGCGAGCCGTGCGACCAGCTTGCCGCTCTCGGCCCAGCCACCGCGCTCGTTCACGTAGGCCTCATGGTACGCGCCGTCGCGGATGGCCGGGATGCGTGCGGCGATCTCCGCGCCGTGAAGCCGCGTCAGCGGATAGTCGCGCTTCGAGAGCAACGAGAAGCTGTCGCCTTCGAAGCTGCCTTCCGCGAGCGCGGACTTGCACAGGACGAGCAGTCCGGTCTCGTGGAAGAGCGGCTCACCGAACAGCATGTTCCAGGCGCGAAAGCCCTCGAAGCTGTCCTCCATCAGATCACTGTAGAATGCATCTTTCGCGTAGTCGGCGCGAACCAGCTTGCTGATGTCCGTTGACGAGGCGTCGGGGTGGGGAAGTGGCCCGGGCTCCAGCACCGTCACGCTCGCGCCGCGTTTCCGCAGCTCCAGAGCCGACGCAACGCCAAGGATCCCGCCGCCCACGATCACGATGTCCGAGGTCGCCACGCCACGAATGTAGCGCCTCTCTCCCCGGTCAGGCAGTCCCTCAGGCCAGCTTGGCGCGGAGGAAGGACTTCAGCTTGATGAGCGTCTTGGTGTCGCGCGTGAAGGAGGGGACCTGATAGCCGTCGGCCCAGGCACCTACCTCGTGCAGGAACGTGGAGCGCATGCTGTCGTCACCGAGGATATCGTCGACGGTGCGGCCGCGCGCGGCGCCCTTGCGGAGGTTCTTCACGTAGGTCTCGAGCTTTTCGTACACCTCGTCACCGAGGAACGACTTCACGTCAGCGACGTCCTCGCCGAGCTTTCCGAGCGGGCTCGCCTTCGCCGCGTCGTCGCCCTCACACGCGAGGCTCGCTGCCACGCGCAGCACGAATGCGTCGTCGCAGAAGCCCAGGTCGTCGACGCCGTCGGGGATGAGGTCGAGCGACTTGAAGATGTAGTTGAGGCCGGCGGCCGCATACTTGCGGGACTCCTCGGAGCCCGCACCGCCCACGACGCCGGCGAGCGCGCGCGCGTCGTCTCCGAGCGAGCGCAGCCAGTTGGGGAAGATGTCCAGGTACTTGACGTCGACGGTGTCGCTCATGAGCTCTCCAAATTCGAGCCTCACCCTACCAAGACCCCCGGAGGCCCGCAATCTGTGGTTCGCCGTGGTAGAAACGTTGCGTGCGGCCGGCGATTCTTCCGATGAACCTGCTCCTGGCCTCTGGCCTCGCGCTATTGTGTGTATCCTGCAAGGAACGGCCGCTCACGGACGAGGAGCTGGACGTCGCCCTGCGGAACGCGCGCGTGGGCATCGCCACGGAGTGCCTGAAGCTGGAGGCCCCCGGAGCGAACCCCGCCCATGAGGTGACCGTCGCGATCTCGATCGACGTGAACGACAGCGGAGAGCCGCGCTACGTGCGCGCGACGTCTGCAGCGCTCACGCCCAAGGCAGCGACCTGCATCCAGGAGAGCCTCATGCGCATCCGCTTCCGCCAGGGCGGCACGAACGGGCCGCGCACCCGCGAGATGATCGTCAACATGAAGGACGACCTTCCGCCGTCACTCACCTGGTGATCCCTTCACGCCCACGATGATGACGTATGCACCGCGTCGCCGCTTCTCCACCGTGAGGCCCAGGCGCTGGAGCTCCGCCGCGTAGTCGCGATCGAGCGCGGCCCCGAGCAACACGCGGTTCACGCCGACATAGAAGGGACGAAGCCACGCCCACGCCCCGCGTCGCTCGATCTCCTGTTCCAGCACCACGAAACGCCCGCCCTCTCGAAGAAGGCTCGCGGCGCGCGCGCTGGCCTCGCGCCAGTGCGGCATCACGCTGAGCGCGAACGAACAGATCACCGCATCCGCGCGGGTCTCGGGTAGCGGTGCCTCCGCGCCGTCGCCCTCCACTGCGACGAAGGTGAGGCCCGCGCGACGTGCGTTGCGCGCTGCGACCGCAAGTGAACGGCCGCTGGGGTCCACACCAACAACGAGCGCCCCGGGCAGCGCGCGTCCCAGCAGCGAGAAATGAAAGCCCGTCCCGCAGCCAAGATCGAGCACCGTCCTGGGCTCGGCCGAGGTCGCGGAGTCGGTGTCAAGGAGCGCGAGGATCGCCTCGCCACGCACGCGGTTCTCGAAGAAGAGCAGCCGCGAGACGAGATCGTAGAAGGGCGCGCCCACGTCGTACACGCTGGGCCACGAAAGCTTCCAGAGCGCCGCGATTGCCGGCACCACGCCGAACACCACGAGCACCAGCAGGACCAGACGGCCGTTCGCCCACGCAGAGGGCAGCGACGCCGCGAGCGTTCCACCCGCGCCGAGGACGAGCACGTGGAACATGGGGAACGTTCGCCCCATCGTGCAGAGGGCGCGCGCATCCGTGGCAGCACGTACGGTGAGGCGACCTGCGCGCACCGCGAGCGGCAGCAAAACGAGCGCGACGAGACCTGCGCCGCGTGGCAACACGCCGAGCGCCGCGAGCAGCACCAGGGAGAGCACGGACGCCGCGACCGCGACGTAAGCGATCCACGCCGCAGTGGCCGCGCCGATCTTCACGACCAGGGTGCGCTTGCCCGCGCGCGCGTCGTCCTCGCGATCGACGATGTTGTGCGAGAGCCCCATCGCGAGCTCCACCAGGCCAAACGGTATGCCCACGGCAAACGCACGCGCGTCGAGCCGACCCGTGGCCACCACCCACGCCTCCGCTGCCATCAACGGACCCATCACGAGCCCTTGCAGCACCTCGCCGAGGCCACGATACGAGAGGCGCAGCGGCGGCATGGACCAGAACGCCCCGCAGACGGCGCCGACCACGCCAACGACAAGCCCGCCTTCACGGGTCCACGCGTACGTGATGTGCGCGAAGAGCACCGTAGCGAGCGCGCCGATCGCAAATGCAGCATGTTTCACGGCACGCGGTGGCAGTGCGCCTTCCGCCAGCGCGCCGCTTCCGCCCGTCCATGTCTGGGCGCCGTCCTTGCGCTTGTGCGCTCCCTGCACGAAGTCGTAGTAGCCGTCCGCGAGCTCGAGTGCGGCCTGCGACAGGACGAGCATCAGGGTGCTGGCGGCGAACCATGTAAGATGCACGGATCTCCCGCTCCACGCAGCCACGGCGGCGGAGGCGCACCACACGAGCAGGCTGTCGAGCTGGAACTCGAGCCTGAGCACGCGCCACCACGCGTGGCGTGTCACCTGCGTCCGCGCACAGCGAAGCCCGCGACGAAGCCAAGAAGCAGCGAGGCGATGATCGCAACCACCAGCAACCAACCGGGGACGCCCACGCGCACCAGCCGCGTCACCTCCACGGGCCCTGACGCTGAAGCGCTCGGTGGGCTCGCGTGCGGATCGAGCATCGGCAGATCCTTCGACGGCAGCGTGCCCGACGCGACCTGCGCGGGTCGCAAGACGGGCAGCTGCGGGCTCTTGCCGTCGTTGCCTGCGAGCGCGCTCGTGCTCGGAGCCGCTGCCTGCGGTTGCGGGCGGTTGTTCAGGATGATCTGAACGCCAGCGTCCGGCTTCGTTGGCGCTCCGACGGTCTGCGGTGCCGGCGTCATCGATGTGGCCACGTTGCTGACGAGACGGCCGCCCAAGAGGCTCTGGGCTTCGGGCAACATGCTCAGCCGGGCCGCTGGTCCCTCGCGCGTTGCGGCGATCAAGGACAGCGCGCGCGCCATGTCGAGCGCCGACGCGAAGCGCTTGTCGCGGTCCTTCGCGAGCGCCTTCGTGATGAACGGCGTCATCGCGGAGAGCTCGCGGTCCACCTCTCCGATCGGCGCGGGATCGCGGTTCAGCACCGCCGAGAGTCGCGCGTACTCGGTCGGCGCAGGAAACGCTGGCCTACCCGTGAGCATCTCGTAGAGCATCACGCCGGCGCTCCACAGGTCCGCGCGGCCATCGACGTCCTTCGCGCTGCGTATCTGCTCCGGGCTCATGTACGCGGGCGTGCCGAGCAGTGCGCCGGTCTTGGTCCGCTGACCCATGCCACCAGCCGCGTCCATGACCTTCGCGATGCCGAAGTCGAGGATCTTCGCGTGGTACTGCCCGGCCTCGTCACGCGATAGGAATACGTTGTCCGGCTTGAGGTCGCGATGCACCACGCCCTGCGCGTGCGCGGCAGCCAGCCCTGCGAGCACACCCTGGAGGATGATCGCGCTCTGCATGAGCGGGACGCGCCCGCCGCTCTTCGTGTACGCGGACAGCGGCACGCCGTCGAGCAGCTCCATGACGATGAAGGGCCGCCCATCTTCTGCGACGGCGGTGTCGAGCACGCGCGCGATGTTCGGGTGCACCAGGCGCTCGCATGCGCGACCCTCGTCGATGAAGCGCTTCAGGATCTCCGGATCCGACATGTGCTCCGCGTGGAGCAGCTTGACGGCGAGCTTCTGTGTGGGGTCGGCGTCCACGACGACCGCGTAGACCGCGCCCATTCCGCCGTGCCCGATCATCTTGCCGACGCGGTACTTCTTGCCGAGCACCGCCCCGGAGATATCGACCCCGTCCAGAGCGTCTGCCTGGCCTCCGGATTCACTGACGTTGGATCGGGGGACGCTCACGCACGGAGAGCTTAACACGTGGTGCCCCGCACCTGACGCGTGCATGACAAGGACCCTGTCCCCCAAATGGGGGGGTGGCGACGAAAAGGTTTGAATGAGGCTGAAAATAAGCAGATTGTTGAGATGCCATGAAACATCGCTCCACCCTCATCTTCATCGCGTCCATCATCTCGCCCCTTCCGTTCGTGGCGTGTGATGACGCAAACACGGATGCCGCGAAGGATGGTGGCAGCGACGGGACGACGGCCCAGTCCGACGGCTCCGTGCTTCCCGCTGATGACGCTGGCCTGCCCGACAACTACATTCCTAACCAGGACGCCGGGCAAGATGCCGGTCAGGACGCGGGCCCGCCCACCACCGCCACGGTGATCGTCACCAAGGGCGGAGCGCCGGACGTTGGCGTCACGGTGGTGTTCGAGGACGCAGCCGGATCGCTGGTGGGGTCCGTCGTCACTGGCGCGGCTGGCAAGGCCACGAACACCGTCACGGCCGGCAGTCAGCTGACCGTGGCGCTCGGCGCGGCAGGTTCGCGCCAGCTAATCACCTACCTGGGTGTGAAGCCGGGCGACGTGATCAATGTCGCGGAGCGGGTCTCGCGTGATCTCTCCATCACGCAAACCGTGTTCGGAGGTGGTGGAGGCGACACGATCGTCGCAGGCAATCTCAACTGTTCCACCAACGCGCTCTCCACGGGGAGCGTCGTCGGCATCACCCTCACACCCGATTGCATCAGCGGCGCCACGTTCCCGATCCTCTCGCAGCTCTATCAAGGCGGCAGCTACTACAGCTTCAAGAAGGCAAACGCGCTCGCGGCCGCTGGAACAACGAACATCTCCGGCCTGTCGGCGTGGGTCCTCGGCACCGCGTTCACCATGAACGTCTCCAACGCGCCGAACGGCGGCGGCGTGAACGTCCTGCTCGGTCAGATCGCGAACAACCAGTCGTACGCGACGTCACCGGACAACGCGTTCTCGCTCATGGGGGGCGCGGGCACCGCGAACTTCACCACCGCCACGGGCTATCCGGACGCGTTCCAGGGCGAGATCCAGTTCAACTCGTTCGTCGCCGGCGGCTTCACGCAGACGACGACATTCGCAAAGCGCATCGCGAGCGGCGTGGCCGTCCAGGCGCTCGATCTCACCGCTGGTCTCCTCCCCGGACTGACGGCGCCCATGACCTCGGCGCCAGGCGCGCGCCCGGTGATCTCGTGGACGGCCGCGGCTTCGCTTGCCGGTACTGACAGCGGCGTCGTGGACATCTCGTTCCTGCAACCCGTCGATGGTGGTGGCAACGAGAACGTCGAATGGACGTTCATCGTGCCGCCTGGAACACTCTCGGTCACGGCGCCGCAGCTGCCTGCGCAGCTCGCCGCGTTCCAGCCTTCCGCCGCATCGGTGCTCGGCACGCCGAACGTCGCGTTCTTCGAGAGCGACCTCATCGCGAGCTACGACGTGGTCCGCCAGCAGGCCGGTGCGTTCGGTCTCACCCGCGTGCCGGTCGGCGCCTTCTCCAACATCCAGTCGCCAGCGCTCCCGGCAGCAGGCACCCTACGGATCACGGCCGTCACCCCCGGCGGCGGTTAGAAGGCTGCTGTTTTTCGCCGATAGCTTCGCGCTGGCCGCGCTTTTCCCTGCGCTGCGTCCTCACGGCCGGAAGGCTCATGATTCGTCGGATCTTCGAGCCGCGTTGAGGGAGAACCGTGAATCGCATTGGCGGTGGGCGCCCGCATGTCCGGCCTGTGCGCGCATCGCGTCGTCCGCAGCCGTGGACTCGATCGGGGGCGCGACGGCTGGCGAGGTTGTTTCGTGCCGATCCGACTTTGTCCGAGCTCGCCCCCACCCGTGGACTCGTTCGCGACGA
>JANXLV010000165.1 GCA_025355005.1 Myxococcales bacterium
GGGCAGTGGAGTCGCCGCCCGATGACCACGAGCACCGCGCCCGCAGCGCCCGCCAAGGGCCACCCGAAAGGCCTCTACATCCTCTTCTTCACGGAGATGTGGGAGCGCTTCAGCTACTACGGCATGCGGGCGTTGCTTGTATTCTACATGCTCAAGCACCTGGAGTGGCAGCCGGGCGACTCGTCGAACGTGTACAAGTGGTACACCAGCCTGGTGTACCTGACCCCGCTGCTCGGCGGCTTCATCGCGGACCGCTTCCTGGGTCTGCGCAGGTCCATCATCATCGGCAGCATTCTCATGGCGGCGGGGCAGTTCATGCTCGCGCTCGAGCCGCTGCCGTTCTTCTATGGCGGCCTCGCGCTCCTGATTGCGGGCAATGGCTTCTTCAAGCCGAACATCTCCACGATGGTGGGCAAGATGTACAAGGCGGGCGACTCGCGACGCGACGGCGCCTTCACCATCTTCTACATGGGCATCAACCTCGGCGCGCTCTTCGCGCCGATCGTCTGCGGATACCTTCGTGAGCACGTCGGTCCCCACGCGGGCTTCGTCGCCGCTGGCATCGGCATGCTCGTTGGCATGACCGTATTCGTCGTCGGGCAGAAGCGCGTGATCGCGGACGTTGAAGCGGCCGGCAACAATGTCGACATCGCCAAGGTGCCAGCAGTCGTCGCGAAGGCGGAAAAGAAGGACAAGAAGGAAGACGCAGAAAAGGACGCGGAGGACGAGAAGAAGGACGACGCGAAGAAAGCGGCCACCACCGCCCAAGATGCGGATGAAGCGGCGGCCATGCCGGGCGGCTTCGCAGGCGGCGTGACGCGGATCTTCCCGTGGTTCATGATCGTCGGTGCCGTCAGTATCGCGCTCATGCAGATCCTCGCCGTCGCGCGGGGCGAGGCGAAGCCGATCTCGCTCATCATGCCCATCGCGTTCGGCGCGGTCTTCGTGCGCATGGCGATCACGCTGCTCACCATCAAGGGCCGTTCGCGCAGCAAGAGCACCGTCATCTTCGTGCTGTTCTGCGCCGCCGTGACGTTCTGGATGGCGTTCGAGCAAGCGGGCAACGCGCTCAACATTTGGGCCGACCAGCACACGCTGCTCAAGATCGGCACGTTCTCGTATCCCGCTGAGTGGTTCCAGTCCGTCAACGCGGTGCTCATCGTCGTCCTCGCAGGCGCGTTCTCCGCGATGTGGAGCTGGCTCGGTCGCCGCGGCTGGGAGCCCTCGACGCCGCTGAAGATGGTGATCGCGCTCGGCTTCATCGCCGTGTCGTTCTTCGTCATGGTCGGCGCGGCGGCGTCGGAGAACGGGACCGTCACGAAGACGGACCTGGCCTCGCTCCCGCCCGGCCTCGATCTCACCAAGGTGGACGCGGGTCGGCTTCGCTACAACGCAGCGGACAAGAAGCTCGAGGTGAACGGCGTACTCCCGCTCTTCGCCGTGACGGACGCGCTCGCGAAGACCGTAGATCCGGCCTACGACAAGCAGATCAAGGATCTCGAAGAGGCCTCCGCTGGCGCGACCGAGAAGAAGCCGCTCGTCGTGAAGATCACGCCGCTCCCGGCCGGGTTCACGTTCCCCATGGACGCTGACGAGGCGAAGAAGCTGGAGCTCGAGGTCTCGGACCATCACGCCAAGGGCAAGACGATGGACTTCACCTGGACCGATCAGGAGCTCACCGTCACCGTGACCGGCGCGATCTCTCCGTCCACGCGCACCAACCTCGTCGGTGCAGGCGCGCCGAGCGAATGGCGCCAGGCCGTGCGACAGCTCGAGAAGGACAGCCAGGCCGCGCGGGTCAGTGCACTGTGGCTGCTCCTCAGCTACCTCATCGCGACCGTCGGTGAGCTCTGCCTCTCACCGGTTGGCCTCTCCATGGTGACGAAGCTCGCGCCTGCGCGCTTCGCCTCGCTCTTCATGGGGGTCTGGTTGCTCGCGAGCTCCGTCGCTCAGTACATCGGCGGAAGCATCGGCGAGTCGTGGGGAAAGATCACGCCGGTGGACTACTTCAAGCTGTTCGTCGTCGTGTCGCTCGTGCTTGCCGCGGTCATCACGATCTTCGTGAAGCCGCTCCGCACCATGATGCACGACGTCAAATAGCGGTCGTCGGCCGCCGCTTGTAGACAGCATAGCCAAGGTCCGTGCCTCCGATGGGAAGCACGCCCTTGCGCTCGAAGTTGTCTTCCACCCAGCTCTCTTGCCGGAGCCGCACCTCGACGTTGCGCGCGGGCTCGCCGTTCTTCTCGAGCAGCAGCAGCGTGTCCACGTGGCGCGCGGCGAGCAGGCTCGGGGAGATCGCCTTCGACGTATGACCGCCTGGGAGGTAAGCGATCTCACGATCCGTCACCCCCGCGAGATCGACGAGCGTGGCGCGCGGCGCTGCGGCTGACACCCAGCCCACGTCCACGCAGGCAATCACGCGGGCCTCCGCGAGCACCGGCGCGGCGTTCGTCGCGAGGTCGGCGCGGGCCGCGAGGGTCTGACGCGCGCCGTGCGCCCAGTTCGTGAGCCCGAAGACGTCCACCCACAGGACGAGGACCGCGCGAATCACGACCGATGGAAGCTTCGCGTCCGCCGCAGTATCGATCGCAAGCACGAACAGCGCCGGCACGAGCGGCACCATGAGCCGCGCGAGCGGCATGGAGTCGCCACCCACGAGCACGATGGCGAGAACGTGCATGAGCGCGCCCGCGAGGATGGGACGCGCGCCGGTGCCGGGCCTTCCGAGGACCACCGGTGACAGCACCGCGAACGGCGCGGCGGATGCGATCAACGCGGCCCCGACGTAGATCGCGCCGTGAGACAGATCGCTCGGCTTCGCCGCTACCGAGAGCGGCGCCGCAGCGCCAAACCACAGCACGCGTATCAGCGCCATCAGCGCGAACGGGCCCGCCGCGGCAAGAACGGCCGACACCCAGAGCGATGCCTTCGCCGCAGTGCCATGGGCGTCCACCACGCGTGTGAGCGCGAAGCCGAGCGCGAATGCTCCGAGCTCCGGGCGAAGCGTGGCCGCGAG
>JANXLV010000075.1 GCA_025355005.1 Myxococcales bacterium
ACCTTGGTGACGATGCCGGCGCCGACGGTGCGGCCGCCCTCGCGGATCGCGAAGCGCATCTGCTCTTCGAGACCGACCGGCGTGATGAGGGAGATCGTCATGGTGATGTTGTCACCCGGCATGACCATCTTGGTGCCTTCCGGCAGCTCGCACGTACCGGTCACGTCCGTCGTGCGCATGTAGAACTGCGGACGATAGTTGGTGAAGAACGGCGTGTGACGGCCGCCCTCTTCCTTCTTGAGGACGTAGACCTCGCCGAGGAACTTCTTGTGCGGCGTGACCGAGCCCGGCTTCGCCAGGATCTGACCGCGCTCCACGTCGTTCTTCTCGATGCCGCGGAGCAGAACGCCGACGTTGTCGCCAGCGCGACCCTCGTCGAGCAGCTTGCGGAACATCTCGACGCCCGTGACCGTCGTCTTGCGCGTGTCGCGGAAGCCGATGATCTCGACGTCCTCGCCAGTCTTGATGATGCCGCGCTCGATGCGGCCGGTGACGACCGTGCCACGACCCTTGATCGAGAACACGTCCTCGATCGCCATCAGGAACGGCTTGTCGATGTCACGAACCGGCTCCGGAACTTCGGTATCGAGAGCGGCGATGAGCTCGGTGATCGAGTTCTCCCACTTCTCTTCGCCGTTGAGCGCCGGGAAGGCAGCGACGCGAATGATCTTCGCCTTGTCGCCATCGAACTTGTACTTGGTGAGGAGCTCACGGACTTCCATCTCGACGAGCTCGAGCATCTCCGGGTCTTCCACCGCGTCGCACTTGTTGAGCGCAACGACGATGTGCGTGAGACCGACCTGGCGAGCAAGCAGCACGTGCTCACGCGTCTGCGGCATCACAGAGTCGAGCGCGCTGACGACGAGGATCGCGCCGTCCATCTGCGCGGCGCCCGTGATCATGTTCTTGATGTAGTCGGCGTGGCCGGGGCAGTCGACGTGCGCGTAGTGGCGATTCGCGCTCTCGTACTCGACGTGCGAGGCCGCGATCGTCACGGTCTTCGTCGCGTCGCGAACGGTGCCGCCCTTGGCGATGTCCGCATAGCTGATGACCTTCGCGAGGCCCTTCTTCGACTGCACCTTCACGAGCGCAGCGGTCAGCGTGGTCTTGCCATGGTCGATGTGACCGATGGTGCCGACGTTGACGTGGGGCTTGTTGCGGTTGAATTTCTCTTTCGCCATGACTCTCTCCGACTCCGTGTTTTCTGTATTCCGAAACCTGAAACTGAAGCTCAGTGCCCTTTGATCTTCGCGACGACTGCCTCTTGTACGGCGGCCGGGACGGGGGCGTAGTGCGAGAAGTGAAGCGACGACGTGGCGCGGCCCTGCGTCATCGAACGCAGGTCGGTCACGTAGCCGAACATCGTCGCAAGGGGAACCTCTGAATCGATGACCTGGGCGTTTCCGCGCTGGGCCATGCCGAGGATCTTGCCGCGACGCGAGTTGATGTCGCCGATGACGTCGCCCATGTACTGCTCGGGGACGACGACCTCGTTCTTCATGACGGGCTCGAGCAGGTGCAGACCCGCGCGCTGCGCGCCGTCCTGGAAGCACAGCGACGCTGCGATCTCGAACGCGGACGTGCTGGAGTCGACGTCATGGTAGCTGCCGTCGTAGAGGCGGCAGGTCATGTCGACCATCGGATAACCCGCGAGGACGCCGCGCGCCATGGCCTCACGAACGCCCTTCTCGATCGCGGGAATGAACTCCTTCGGAATGACGCCGCCGACGATGTCGTTGTCGAAGATGTAGCCCTTGCCGCGCTCTCCGGGTCCGATCTCGAGGAGGACGTGGGCGTACTGGCCGCGGCCGCCGGACTGCTTCGCGTACTTGTACTCGCAGTGCGTCTTCTTGCTGATGGCCTCGCGGTACGCGACCTCGGGCTTGCCGACGTTCGACTCCACCTTGAACTCGCGGCGGAGGCGATCGCAGATGATGTCCAGATGGAGCTCACCCATGCCGGAGATGATGGTCTGGCCCGACTCTTCGTCCGTGTGGATGCGGAAGGACGGATCCTCCGCAGCGAGCTTCTGCAGGCCGATGCCGAGCTTCTCGACGTCGGGCTTGGTCTTCGGCTCGATCGCGATCGAGATGACCGGCTCCGGGAAGATCATCTTCTCGAGGATGATGGGGTGCTGCTCGTTGCAGAGCGTGTCGCCCGTGCGCGTGTCCTTCAGACCGACGGCCGCATAGATGTTGCCTGAGTCGGCCTCGGTGAGCTCCTCGCGCTTGTTCGCGTGCATGCGCAGGATGCGCCCGATGCGCTCGCGCTTGCCGCGCGTGGAGTTCGACACCATCGTGCCGCTCGTGAGCGTGCCCGAGTAGACGCGGAAGAACGTCAGGTTCCCGTGCGGGTCGTTGATGATCTTGAACGCGTAGCCCGCGAAGGGCGCCTTGTCGTCCGCCTTGCGCTCTTCTTCCTTGTCGTTGTCCGGGTTGATGCCCTTGACCGGGGGAATGTCGAGCGGCGACGGGAGGTAGTTGATGACGGCATCTAGCATCAGCTGAACGCCCTTGTTCTTGAACGCCGAGCCGCAGAGCACCGGGAAGAACTTGAAGGAGCAGCAGCCCTTGCGGAGCGCGCCAACGAGCTCGGTCTCGGTGATCTGGTCGTGCTTCCCGTCCAGGAACTTCGCCATGATCGAGTCATCGAGATCCGCGCAGGCCTCGATCATCTTCTCGCGGTACTCCTTGCACTTCGCAACGAGGTTCGCGGGGATGGGCTCCCAGCTGTACTTCTGGCCCTTCGACTCCTCGTCGAAGACGCACGCTTGCATCTTGATGAGGTCGATCACACCCTTGTGCTGATCCTCCTCACCAAGGGGCCACTGGATCGCGACCGGCGTGACGCCGAGGCGGTCCGCGATCGACTTCACGTTCATCTCGAAGTCGGCGCCGACCTTGTCCATCTTGTTGACGAACACGATGCGCGGAACGCGGAACTTGTCCGCCTGACGCCACACGGTCTCGGTCTGCGGCTCCACGCCGTTGCCGCCGTCGAGCACCGCAACCGCGCCGTCGAGCACGCGAAGCGAGCGCTCCACCTCGATCGTGAAGTCCACGTGGCCGGGCGTGTCGATGATGTTGATGCGGTGGCGGATGCCAGCATGCGGGCCTTCGACGGGTGCCCAGAAGCAGTTCGTGGCAGCCGAGGTGATCGTGATGCCGCGCTCTTGCTCCTGGACCATGTAGTCCATGGTCGCGGCGCCCTCGTGGACCTCACCGATCTTGTAGTTCACGCCCGTGTAATAGAGAACGCGCTCCGTCGTCGTGGTCTTACCCGCGTCGATATGGGCCATGATGCCGATGTTGCGGGTTCTTTCGAGGGCGTATTCGCGGGCCACGGTGTCAGGTTCTCGGTGAGTTGTTCGGGGGAGAGTTCGGAAGCGGGGTTCTTCGGAGGCAGGATGCAAAAAACCCCCTCTGGACCTCCTCACCGCTTTGTTCGCAGTGAAGGCCGGGATAACCCGGTCATTCGGCCAGAGAGGGTCCAGGGCAGTCGGGCTGGGATCGCGAAGATCGCCGAGCTCCAGATGTGACCTGGTCCTTTATGTCGGGAAAAGCATCGTCGTTCTGCTGAAAATCCTCGGTGAAATGAAGGGAGCTGGCTTTTAGCCGGCCAACCGAGCGGTGTCAAGGCACCCTCCCGCCGCGAAACCTGCCCGTGCTCGCGCGCTTCGAGCTCCCCTCACCTCGCGCTCAGCATCTCATTCGAGCAACAACGCCATTTTCTACGCCTTCTGGGTTGCACGAGGTCGTTTCGCCTTCTAGAAGCCCGTCGGCCCGCACGCTCTGCTGGCTTTGGACGACGCTCGCCAGGAAGCTTTGGGGGAATCTACGTGACTCAATCCAGCAACTTCGCCCTCTCGCTCGATACGCTCGGGCCGGAGGAAGCCCGCGACCTCACCCAGGAGCTCGAGAACGCGCTCGAGGGTACCGGGACTCACGCGATGTTGCGGATGACATCGGCGGTCGCCGCCGCCGTAGTGCTGCGCGAGGTCGTCGTGTTCCAGGGTCTCTGCGCATTCGCGGAGGCACGCGGCCTCACGGACGTGCGCGCGAGTGGAGTGAGAGTGGCGGCCGCCTTTGCGCACCCCTCGCCCGAGGACACACGCGATGCGCTCACGCGGCTCATCACGGCGGCGCTCGAACGCGGCCTTCGTATGGTGCCCAGCGCGCGCACGGAGCGCGTCGACCCTCTGTTGCACGCGTGTGCGGACATCGTGGAGCTCGTGAATGCGATCTCGACCTGGCGCTTCGGCATGCACCCGGAGGCCGAGCAGACGGCGCAGACGCCCGCGCCGCGCTCCGCAGAGGTGGACGCCCCGAGCTCCGACGGTCAGCGCCGTCTCACGCGCGACTTCGAGATGAGCCCGCCCAACGCCTCCACCGCCAGCCCCGCCCCCGGCACCACCAGGCACACGGATGCGCCTGGCTCGGGTGACCGTCCGGTCGCGCCGCGCTCCACGATGCGCCCCAGCCCGACGCGCTCGACGCTCCGGCCCACGTCGCTCTCGCAGTCCGACATCGACAAGGATGCCGTTCTCGTCCCGCGCACGCAGGTCCGTGACGCGCAGGGCCGGCCGCTCAAGAAGAAGTGGTGATGCCGTCAGGCTCCATCTTCGACAGACGATGACGCCTCCGCACTAGAACAGGCGCGCTAGAACAGGAGCCCGAGGAGCTGGCTGCGCAGGGGCTCCACGGCCTTCTCGGCCTTCGCCTTCACCAGGGAGCGACCGTCGCTCGGCGCGAGCAAGAGCGTCGCACGCGCGAAGGCGAGGATCGCCGTTGGCCCCGCTTTCCCGCCGCGGACCATCGAGAGCATCGCGTCGCCCTTGGCGAGCGCGTTGACGACGAGGCGCGTGGCGGTTGCGCGCGCAGCGGGCCCGGTGACGGTGAGTGCTTCGGCCGCGGCGATCCGCAGGTCGTCCGATGCGGGCGCGGAGCCTTCGAGGATGCCCTCGACCTTGCGCACGACGAACTCGTCCACACCGTTGAGCGCGCGAAGGCCGCGCAGGGCGGCGATGCGCGTGAGCTCGTCTTGCGCCTGGAGCGACGCGAGCACCACGGGTATGGCGCGCAGGCCGAGCACCGGAATGATGCCGATCACCGCGTTGCGCGCGATCTCGGGAGGGTCGACGATGCGCGCGTATCGCAGGAGGATCACGCCGAGCGCCTCGTCGGATTGCGCCGGCACCGCACGCAGCAGATCATCGGCGAGCGACGAATCCGTCAGCTGCGCGTGCTCGTTCGGGAGGAGCTGCTCGAGGGCGCCGCGGACCACGGGCGACGCGTGAGCGCCGAGCTTCCGCATCGCAACGACGAAGCGCTCTCGCGCCTCCGGCTGGCGCTGCTTGAGGCGCGCGGAGTAGAGCGCGTGCGCCCCCGACACCTGGGCCCACAGGAGGACTGCGTACGCTGCCTCCTGGGGCTCTGCGCGGTCCGTCAGAAGCCTTTCGGCAAATGGTTGTAGCGCGACCGGATCGGCCAGGGTGTGAAGCAGCGCGAGCGCGCGACCGCCTGCGGACCCCGGCAGGACGCCGGCAGGGCCGAGCCGCTTCGCGTCCTCGCCATAGATCGCAGCCATCACGCGGATGACATGACCGAGCGTGGTCGCCTCGCCCTTCTTGACGAGCGTCTTCACCGCGACCTCGAGCCGCTCCATCTCGGCGGCGAACTCCGCGCCACCGCGCATCATGGCGATCGTGTTGAGTCGCTCCACCGGCGACGCCACCAGCTCCGACGCGAGCATGTCGGCCTCGTGGTAAGCGCCCGCTTCGACGGTGGCCGCGACGGAAGTGAAGAAGTTGTCGTAGCTCGTCTTCGTGTCCTCCAGCCAGTCCGCACGACCACCGCCTCCCCCTCCGCCCGTGTCAGCAGGAGCAGGAGCAGGAGCAGGAGCAGGAGCAGGAGCAGGAGCAGGAGGCGGGGGTGCGCTTGGAGAAGCTTGCGCGCTGCGCGGGTTGACCTTGCCGGGGCTCGGCGACTCACCGGGCGGGCGCGCGGCCGTGAGCAGCTCCCTCAGCGCATTCCGGAACTCACGCGCGTTCGCGAAGCGCTCAGCCGGCGCCTTCGCGATGGCCTTGAGGATGACGGCCTCCAGCCGCGGGTCCATGTCCTTCAGGTAGCCCGACGGCAGCGGCGGCGGCGTCATGATGTGCTGACGCGCGAACTCGACGGACGACGTGCCGGTGAAGGGCAGCTTCCCCGTGCAGAGCTCGTAGAGCATGATGCCGCACGCATAGACATCCGCGCGGCCGTCGAGCGGCTGTCCCTGGCATGCCTCGGGCGACATGTACTCGGGCGTGCCGGCGACGCCCTGTTCGTTCTCGTCGCTCGTTGGTTGCAGCGCGATACCGAAGTCGCAGACCTTGACGACCTCGACGGGGTGACCGTCATCATCGTGACCTGCGACGAGCATGATGTTCGCGGGCTTGATGTCGCGATGGACGATCCCGCGTGCGTGAGCGTGCCAGAGGCCAGCACACACCTGCATGAGCAGCTCGATCGCGCGCGCGGGCTGGAGCTTGTGCTCGCGATCCAGAAGATCCTGGAGCGACATGCCATCCAGGAACTCCATCGACAGATAAAGAAGGCCGTCCGGCTCCTGACCGAAGTCGATGACGCGGATCAAGTTCGGATGATCGAGCTTGCTCGCCGCGAGCGCCTCCGCATGGAAGCGCTGGCAGAAGTCCAGATCCGCCTCCATGCCGTTGCGCAGCACCTTGACGGCGACCTCCTTGTGGAGATCACGATGCTTGGCGCGATAGACCGCGCCCACCGCACCCGACCCGAGCTTGAGCTCGATCTCGAGCTTCCCGCCGGCGATCGAGCGACCGACGAGATCCGGGCTCTTGCTCTTGGGACCGCGCGAACCTGCGAGGTCGGAGCTGTGCTTCTCGGAGAGCTGCGGTTGATCCCACTGGCGACCAGCGACGGATGGCTTCTTACCGTCCTCGTCGTCGTCGTCGTAGCCTTCGGAGGGATGCGGCTCGCGTGCGGAATGCGGGACGCTGTCGCGCTGGCGCTCGGAGTAGGGTCGGAGCTTGAGCGGATAGCCTTCGGGCTCTGGCGGACCGAGTGGCTGCGCGAAGAAGAGCGTGGCCTTGTCGGTCTCGGGGATGTGGACCTCGAGGATGTGCTCACCGCGATCGGCGGGCGCGCTCAGCAACGGCACCAGAACCGAGCCCTCTGATAGCGCGATACCATGAAGAAAATCGAGCGCGACCCTGTTGGCCAGATCCGCCACGATGATCGGTAGGAGCGCGTTGTCTGTCGTCAGTCCCAAGTGCCCTCGGCGCCTGCACGGTTCGCGTGCGGACAGTGCAACCTACATCTCTCGAAGAGAGATCCCAAGAATAGGCGTCGTCACGTTCGATGGGTAGGGACAATCGAAACCCGCGGTGCGCCCGACCATGCCAGGTGTAGCCAGTGGGAGGCGGGGTGTGGGCACCACGCACCAAAATGGTGCACTTTTGCAATTTGGCCTCATGTGGTGACTGCCCTGGCAAGCCGTGAGGTACCGTCATGTGGTGGGAGGCTCGTATGCGTGATGCGCTGATGGGATCGCTCGTGATCATGATGGTCGGAGCCGGCTTTGCCGCTGCCTGCGGCGACGCAAGCGGCACGGACAGTCTCGGACCGGGCACTGGCTACGGGAATGACGGCGGGACGGACGACGCCGGCAACCCGCTCACCAGCAACACCGACGGTGGGGCCGACAACGGCATCAACACGAGCGGGAAGGGCGCGGGCACTGGCGCCGCCACGGGTCTTCCGTGCGACGTGCAGCAGCTCCTCGAGAACCGATGCATCGGCTGTCATCTCGGTCCATCACCCAAGGCGCTCCTCACTTATGCCGATCTCACCGCAGCGTCGGCCACCGCTGGAAAGAACATGGCGCAGCAGTCGCTCGCGCGCATGCAGAACGCCGCTAGCCCCATGCCGCCGGCCCCTGCGGTCGCGCCGGACCCATCCGAGATCACGACCTTCTCGAACTGGGTGACGGCCGGAACACCCATGGGAATGGCGTGCACGTCCCTGCCAGATGCAGGCGCCGTCACGCCGGTCAACTACAACACGCCCACCATTTGCACGAGCAACAAGACGTGGAACGGCGGCGACAACGGCTCCTCTTCCATGCAGCCAGGTGCGCCATGCATCACGTGCCACACGATGAAGGGCGGCCCTGCATACAAGGTGGCCGGCACCGTCTATCCGACTGCGCACGAGCCGAACGAATGCAACGGCGTGAACGGCGCCGGTCCCCCTGCCCTCACCGTGGTCGTCACGGACGCGAACAACGTGGTCACCAACATCTCGGTGAACTCCGTCGGCAACTTCAGCTCCAGGGCGGCGATCGTGGCTCCGTTCCACGTCAAGGTCACGGACGGCACGAAGACGCGCAGCATGGCGGGCTCGCTCACCGCGGGTGACTGCAACAGCTGCCACACCCTGGCTGGCGCGAACGGCGCCCCCGGCCGCGTCATGTCTCCGTGAGTCGATCCTCGCAAATCTTCCGCTCTGCGATTCGTCCGGTTCACTAGACTGGCGGGATGCCGAAGGTCGGTTTGCTGATGCGCATCGTGGCAGTGGTGCTCGCATCGTTGCTCTGTGGGTGCTCCGGGAACGTGGTTGGCACCACCGCAGAGGGCGCGGCGATCGTGCGCATGCCGCTGCGGCTCTCGAACGCGTATCTCATCAAGAGCAAGCCTCCGGTGCTGATCGACACGGGCACGCTCGGCGACATGGACGATCTTGCGCGCGGTCTGCACGAGAACGGCGTCCGCGTGAACGAGCTCGGGCTCGTCATCGTGACGCATGGTCACGCCGATCACGCGGGCCTTGCGCGCGAGCTTCGTGACGACTCGGGCGCGAAGATCGTGCTGGGCGCCGCGGACCTCCCGCTCTCCACGAAGGGGCACAACGACAACCTTCAGCCCATGAGCTTCGAGGCGAAGATGCTGAAGCCCCTCATCCCGGACATCTATCCATCGTTCACGCCGGACATCGCGCTCGACAAGGCGCTCTCGCTCGAGTCGTTCGGGATCTCCGGTACCGTGTTGCCGATGCCGGGACACACGCCTGGATCGCTCGTCGTGGTGCTCTCCAATCACACGGCGTTCGTCGGAGACATGATGGCGGGCGGCGTCTTCGGTGGAATGTTCATGGCACAGAAGCCCAACGAGCACCTCTTCCAGGCAGACCGCGAGCGCAACAAACGCAACATCGCCGAGCTCGTGAGCATGGGCGTCCAGACCTTCTACGTCGGCCACGGCGGACCGCTCGCGCGCGCAGACGTGATCGCTGCATTCGGCCTGTGACAGCGGTGTAGCTACAGGACCTTCCCGCACTGCGAGTCGGTCAGGCCGGGCACGCGCACGAACGCGAACCCGGCGTGCTCCTTGCCCCTCGGCATGAACGTCAGCGTCTTCTTTTCCTGACCGCGCTGCACCGTGAGTCTCGCGGCGACGTCCGCGCGACCGGGCCGTACGTTCGACGAGACGATGATGTCCGTGGACAGGAGCCCCGCCTTCGCGGCGTTGCCACCGGGAACGAGCCCGACCACGACGCGGTCCGATGACTCGAGCGTCGCGTCCAGGTCGAACCCGAGCGACATCTCCGCGTGAAGCGCGCGGCGCTGCGAAAAGCACGGACCGAGCGCGTCGTCCGGGAGCGTGACGGGCCCGCCCTTCTCGAACACCGAAGCGAACACGCGGCGCTCGCCCTCACCAAGGACCTGCGCGACGATGTCGATGAACGCCGAAGAACGAAGCGGGCTCGCTCCGGAGGCGCGCGCCTCTTCAACCAGCGAAATCAGGACGTCATCGAGCCTCTCGATCTTTCTCTGGTGCGGGTCTTCCGTGGGACCACCGCCCCTCGCGACGGCGCGCGCCGCTCGTCCGCGGAGCAACGCCGAGACACGCGCAGCGTAGAGCGCTCCCTGCGCCGTCTGTCGCGCCAGAACATCGGCAGGGCTGAGATCATGCGCTGACAATGTGGCCTGCGCGGACAGCAGCGTCGCGATCAGCTGCTGCGCGTCTTCTGGTGGGAGCAAGCCCGCGTGCGCAAGCGCGTGCGCCGCATAGAAGAGCGCCACGCCACTCCCGAACCACACCGCCGGGTGCCCGTCGGCGTCCGCGATGCGCGCCTCGCCACCCACCCATCCGGAGACGAGATGCT
>JANXLV010000082.1 GCA_025355005.1 Myxococcales bacterium
CCCTCGGGCAGCCGGCCGTGCGCAATCCCCTGGGCGATCACCCCCGCAGGCCACGGTCCGAGATGCGCGCCACCTTCCTGATAAACGAGCCAATCCGCCATGCGCACGGCATAGCTCGCGCGAGCCAAAGCGCAAGGACGCTCGATCACCCCGCACCGCGCGCAGTAGAGCTAGCATCGGGGCCATGACGGCGACGCGACCGACGCTCCGCGTTCTCTACATTGCAGCGGCTCTTCTCGGCGGGACCAGCGCATGCCGATCGTCGTCATCGTCGCCGCCAACGTCGTCGGCGCCGCCACCTCCCGTTGCGCCCGAGATCAGCACGGCGCTCGCCGCGTCGAACACGGTCCGCGGCGCAGACGCCGCTCCAACTGGTGATGGCGGTGCGGGCGTGGGCACGCCGAACCTGCTCCAGATCGTCCCGGCGAAGGTCGCGGTCTCATCCACGGTCGACAACCCGCGCGACTTTCCCGAGCACGTGATGGACGGCCGGCTCGACACCGCGTGGAACGGCAAGACGGGCGATCTTGGGGCGTGGATCGCGTTTCGCGTCCCGGCAGACGCTCACGTGGACAGGGTGGACCTCACTGTCGGCTACGACCGCAAGACCGCCAAGGAGGATCTCTTCACGGAGAACCACCGCATCCAGCGGGTCGCCCTCAGCCGCAATGGCCAGAAGCTCCGCGACGTGACCCTCGATCCCGACAAGCGCGGATGGCAGAGCGTCCCGGTCGACACCGACGGTGGCGACTTCAAGCTCGAGGTGCTCGCGACCAAGGCCGGCACGCGCGCGGAGTGGAAGGAGATCGTCATCTCGGAGCTTCGCGTGGCGGGTCGTCCCGGCAAGGAGCGCCGTCCCCCGGGCGAGCCGTTGCGAATCTCCGTCGGCAGCCTGGATGCCGCGATCAAGGGCACGCTCCCGACCGAGCGCGTCCGGGCAGTCAGCCCCGGTGCCGCCAAGGCCGTAAACGATTTGTGTGCAGAATACATCAAAAAGTCCACGCCGGTGTGGGAAGAGATGCAGCGCGATCCGGGCGACGGTCCCAACGCCGAGATGCGGAGCGATTGGAAGGCCCCTAACTGCAAGAGCAGCCCTTGGTCGGGGACGTTCACGGGGGACGCAACGTGGAAGAACGTGGCGGTCGTCCGGACGTCGCTGGGGGTGCATGATGGCCAGCAGCTGGCGGTGGAGCTCGCGCGCGGCTGGACCTTGCTCGATATCGTGTGGGCAGACTCGGGCGCGAACCTCACCGGCTGTCCGAGCGTCTTCGAGGCCACGTCCGTGCCGGCGATCAGGGTCGATCACGGCGCGCTGCTTGTTACGGTGGATGGGTTCGCGATGACCGGCGTGACGCCGGATCCGAAAGACCCCAACGACGACGGCATGCGAGGCTCACTCCAGCGGGGTGCCTACGCATGTCGTGACATGGGCAGCGCGATCGAGTGCGACTTCCACAACCCTCAGTACCAGGGCGCGCTGGCGATCAAGGTCTCCCCGAGGAAGAACGGCAACTTCAGGGACGAGCCCTGGGCGGGCGCGAGCAAGTTCCACGTCGACGCAGACGGCAAGATCGCAGTCGACCCCTGACGTCGCGTCCCAGCTGGCGATCTCCGGCGCGTCCACCACCGCCGTGAGCGCGGCGGCGACGCTCGGGTCCAGCATGCGAGGAGCTCCCGCCGATTCCGGGGCGCTGAGCGCGACCGTTGCACCATTCGTGATGACCGCTGCCGCTCCCGCACCGGCCGTGATAAATCTGTGCACGTGGGAGCCCAATACATGCGCAGTCATCGTCTCGGCCAGACACTCACGTTCAGCGTCCTCGTGGCCGCCCTCGGAATCTACAGCGCCTGCGTCGGCGACAGCACCACGGGTGGCGGCGCAGACACCGACGCTGGCAACGACGGCGCTTCCTCCGTCGACGGAAGCATCACCGCCACGGACGGGAGCACACCGACCGACGGTTCCATGCAGAACATGGACGACTCCAGCGCCGACGCTGGACCGCCGCCGCCGGCCACGGGAACGATCTCGAGCACGTTCACCTACCTCTACAATCCGTACCAGGTGTTCCCGTTCTCCTCGGCCTTCGACGCGAGCGGTAACTTGATCGTCGGGGGCTACTATATCGGGCCGATCGACTTCGGAAACGGCTGCACGCTGCCGACCACCGTAGGCGCGGGTCGCAACGGATTCATCCTCAAGGTCGCGAAGAACGGCACGTGCACCTGGGCCGCCGCGGTGAAGGCCGCAGACCAGGGCGGCGCGGACGTGAGCCGGCTGGCAACCATCGGCGACGAGATCGTCTTCATGTCGGACGCGTCGGGGACCAGCGCAATCCAGCTCGATGGCGCCGCGGTGCCGATCGCGGGATCGAACGGCTTCGTGATCGGTCGTCTGCTCTCCACCGGCAAGCAGCGCTGGTTGAATCCATACGGCGTCGCGAGCCCGAGCGGCATCGCCGCTGACGGTAGCGGAAACATCGCCATCATCATCGAGGCCGCGGGGCCGTCCATTTCCCTCGGTGCGACGACGTCCGGAAACGTCCCGTACACGGGGCTCGCGAACACGTACGTCGCGCTCCTCGATGATATCGGAACACTCAACGCGAAGTGGGTGAAGGCAGTTCCGATCGCGGCCGGCAGCGATGGCGGCTCTGGACCTGGCGTGTTCCCGCAGGCGGTCGCGTTCACCACCGCGGGCGACGTCGCGACCGGCGGTCGTTTCGTCGGCACGGTGAATCTGTCGTTCGGCGAAGTGACCAGCAAGAACGTCATCAGTGGCAGCAGTGGCAGCGAACAAGACGGCTACGTCGCGACCTATGCGAAGAGCAACGGTCAGTTCCTCTGGGGCTCCGCCCTTGGCATGGTGCACGGTCAGGTGACCTCGATGGCGGCGAGCTCCAGCGGTGTCTATGTGGCCGTCGAATACCAGGGCGCATTCAACGCGGGCGGCACGGCCATGCCCGCGTTCGGCTTGGGGGACGTGGGCATCCTCCACTACAGCACGAGCGGCGGTCTCTTGACGGCGAATGGCTACGGCAGCCCATCAACCGAATTCATCACGTCGATCCTGGTTGATCGCTGGGACGAGGTCATCGTTGGCGGGTTCACCTCTGGAACGATCGACTTCGGAAAGAAGGCGACAGTGCCAGGCAATTCATCGCAGCAGGACATGTTCCTGGCGAAGCTGTCTCCATCGTCGTCGTGCTTGTGGGCGTACGGCTTCGGGTCGCCGATGGGCCAAGATGAGCTCTATTCCGCATCGGTAGATCACGACGGCAACGTCGGCTTCGTGGGAAACCTCTACGGCAACGGAACGCTCCTCCAGAAATCGATCGTGGGCGACGCCGGCTCGCCGCAGTTCGCGTTCGCCGCGATCTCGTCGCCGTAGCAGCGGCTCCACGTGATGGAGGGGCTCTGCGATCTTCATCGACACCTCGACGGCTCTCTCCGTACGGCGACGGTCGCGGAGCTTGCCGCAAAGTTCGGTGAGGCGGTGCCTACGAACCTCGGCTTCTTCGCGGGAATGGGACTTGATGCGGCGCTGTCTCGCTTCGCGTTCACGCTGGGCCTTTTGCAACGTCCGGAAGAAGTGCGTCGTATCGCGAACGAGATCTGCGAGGACGCCGCGCGTGAAGGCGTGACGACTCTGGAGATCCGGTTCGCTCCTCAGCTGCACCGTGCTGCGCCGATACCGGAGATCGTCGACGCGGCGCTCGATGGCGCGGCGGGGCGCGCGGGCATCGTCCTCTGTGGCTTGTGGGGTGAGCCACCACCGGTCGTCATGGAGCTGGTGGAGACGGCACGCACCCGTCCCGGCGTCACGGGCCTGGACCTGGCAGGAGGGCCCTCTCCCACCTGTCGCGTGGACATGCCGGACTATGCACCCGCATTCACGCGCGCGCGCGAGCTGGGTCTCGGTCGAACCGTCCACGCCGCGGAAGGCCGCTCTGCAGAGGAGATCCGCGTGGCGATCACGGTGCTCTTCGCGCAGCGTATCGGGCACGGCGTCACCCTCACGGACGATCCGACGATCGTCGATCTGGTGCTGGAGCGCGGCGTGACGATCGAGGCGTGCCCCACGTCGAACGTGCACACGAGCGCGATTGGAAGCCTTTCCGAGCACCCGTTGCCGAGGTGGCTCGCGCTGGGCATTCGCGCATGCATCAACACCGACAACACGCTCCTCTCCGCCGTCGATGCAGTGGAAGAGCACCGCCGTGCACGCGCGATTCCTGGCATGACGGACGAACTGCTCGCCCGCGCGATCGCGCACGGACACGCGGCTGCATTCAGTCGCTGCGCATGATCGCGGCTCGCGGACGGGGCCGAACCGCGATACATCCTCTCGCATGACCTCACGCCTCACGCTGTCTTCGCTCTTCGGTTCCGCCCGTTTCTCCCTGGCCCGGCGGACGTCGCTCGCGCTCTCGGTCGGCCTCGCGCTCTCGGGGTGCACGCCCACGGTGGCCGGGCCGTCGCCGGATCTGCGGCTACGTCGCGTGGTGCTCTACCAGAACGGCATCGGCTACTTCGAGCGGAGCGGCTACATGGAGGGCGGCCGCCTGCGGCTATCGTTCCGTGAGCGCGAGGTGGACGACGTGCTGAAGAGCATCGTCGTCGTCGAAGAGGGGCTCGACGTTTCGCGCGAGAAGCCGTCCACCGTCAACGTGCGCCTGCTGGACAACGAGGCAAAACGCGCGCCGGAAGCGGTCTCCACGCTCGACCTCTTGCTTTCGCGCCAGGTATCGCGCCGCGTGTCGATCGCCTACGCAACACCCACCGCGGCCTGGAAGGCGACGTACCGCATCATCCTTCCGAAGGCGGACGCCACGGACAAGCGCGCGCTCCTGCAGGCGTGGGCGCTCATCGACAACGTGTCGGACGAGGACTGGACCGGCGTGAACCTGAGCCTCGCCACCGGAGCGCCGCTGTCTTTCGCGAGCGACCTTCGCACGCCGCGCTTCGTGCACCGCCCGGACGCCGCGAACCTCTACGCTGGTGAGCCTGCGAGCGGTCCGGTGCTCTCCGAGCACGGCCTTGCACATCAAGAGGTCGACCACGACGGCGACGGAATCCCCGACTCGGTCGACAAATGCCCCGACCAGCCGGAGACGCAGAACGGCATGGACGACGAGGACGGCTGCCCCGATCACGGCAGGGTGGTCGTGCAGGGCAACTCGATCACGATCATGCAGCAGGTACATTTCACGAGCGGGAGCGACACGTTGGGCAAGGACTCCGCGCCCATTCTCGATCAGACCGCCGCCGTTCTGAAGGCCAACCACACGATCCGCCGCATGATCATCGAGGGCCACGCGTCGCGCGACGAGAAGGACGGCTGGGGGATCTCGTCTCGCCGCGCCGGCGTCGTGCGCGCCGCGCTTTTGTCGCGTGGTGTGACCACGGAGCTTGTCACGCAGGCGTTTGCCGACACGCGCACTCTCGGCGACGACGCGGGTCGGAACCGGCGTGTGGAGTTCCGCATCGCCGAGACCGAGAACGAGGAGCAGAAGAAGCACGAGCATGCTGGCGTCGCGCAAGCGTCGTCGCTCGCGCACAATGGCAGCGCAGCCACGCTCTCGCACGAGATCGCGGGCTCCATGCGATACGACATCGGCGACACAGTCTCGATCCCCAAGCACGCGTCGAGCCTGGTCACGATCGTGAACGAGTTCCTGCCCGGCGAAGAGGTCCTGTTCTTCCGCCCCGACTCCAACGTTCGCGAGAGCAACAAACGTCCATTCCGTGCGGCACGTCTCACCAGCCCCGGCGCGCTGGGTCTGCAGCCCGGCTCCGTTGCGATCTTCTCGGGCGGGTCGTTCGTCGGCGAAGGCATCCTCGCGCGGCTCAACCCGGGTGAGACGGTCCTCATCCCGTACGCGCTCGACGCCGCCACCGAGGTGCGCACGACCGAGGAGCACACGGACGCTCCATCGCGCATCGTGTCGGTCGCGCGCGGTCAGCTCACGGTGGAGGATATTGCAACGCGCGTCACGCGGTACGCCGTGACACCGGGGAAGGACGTGCCCGCGAAGCTTGTCATCCGCCACGAGCGCCGGGCCGGCTACGTGGTCGACGCGCTTCCACCCGGGACGGAGTCCACGCCAGACACTCATCTCGTGCCGCTGCCGCTCACGCCCTCGAAGGCGAGCGAGCTCGTCATCACGGAGACCTGGAAGCACGAGCGCCAGATCACCGCGGCCGACACGGCGTCCGCCACGCTCTCGCTCTATCTTCGCGGCTCCAAGCTTCCGGCGGACGTGGACCAGATGGTCAAGGACCTCGTGAAGGCGCGGGCGGACATGGACAAGGCGACAGAGGCGGTGGACGCGCTTCGTGTGCGCATCGCGGACGCAGGAGCACGCGCGGGCGAGCTGCGCGAGAGCCTCCGTGCACTGGAGAAGACGCGCGGCGCTGACGCGCTGCAGAAGGAGCTCACGCAGCACCTCTCCGCCGCGACGAAGGACATGGAGTCACTCTCGCGACAGGTGGCGGAGAACCAGCTCACGCTCGCGACCTCGAAGGCCGTCTTCGGGGAGCTCACGCGCAAGCTGCGTGCAGTGGGCGAGCACTGACGCCTCGAATCCCGCTTCCGGCGCCGATCAGAGCGCGATCTCTACGTGCTCCTTGATCCGTGCCACCACGCAGTCTTCACGCGTGTCGTCTTCCCACACGAACATCACGAACTCCGCGTTCGCCGTCCCCATCACGATGAGCGGCATGTGCCACACGTTGGGCCCGTAGATGACGCTCTCTCCAGGCCCAGCGACGAACGCGCGCAGGGTCCCGAGGTCGGGCGCTTCATCACCGCCCGCCACGACGACCAGATACTTCTCCACGCGTGTCGGCACGAAGAGCTGCGACGACCGCGGATGCTTCTCCATCGACTCCACGACCACCGGAAATCGTGTCCACGGCGTGCACACGAACGTGCAGAGGTTGGGGTGCGAATGCGGCCGCTCGTTGAGCAACGCGCCGGCCTGGTTGCGTCGCGCGGCAGTCCCGAAGTTCACCATCACGGGCTGGATGTCGGCGCGTGCCGCGATGACCAGATCACCGAACGGTGCGAATGCTTCACGCGTGATCGGCGGTGCCTCGATGCGTCTCATCCGGCAAGAATGCCACCTCCGCGGACCCGAATTGCAGAAAAGTGGGGTGTTTCGCGCGGTGAAAATATGATGCCTCGGACAGGTAGTAGGAGGCTTCATGAAGAACGTACTTTTTCTGTTGGGCGCACTTTCGATGGTTGGTTGCGCGGTCGGCTCGAACGATCCCGCTGGCGACGACAACCTCGGGACCGAGCAAGGCGGAACCGTCGGCCAGCCGGCGAGCGTAGTTAGCTCCGCGAGCGGCGGTACCAGCGCGAACGAAGACACCGCGGGCGCCTTCGCTCACACGAGCATGTTCGACCCCACGCCGGCGATCGTCCCGGGTCGCCCCGGTCACGGCCCGCAGTCGCCGGACCCCGGCCCCGTCCACGTGGGCCCGCTGCCGCGCTGAGCGCCGTTCAGGCCGCTTTTGGCGTCCGGCGCAGGAACACCACGCCGAGGACGAAGGTCCACACGAAGAAACCGATGAAGCCCAGGCCGGTGACAACGCCGCCTGCGGCGAGCCACGACGGCTGCGTGGTGAGCGCGCCGATGCTCATGGCGATGACGAGCACGGCAGTGATCCAGCTGAACCGCGCAAACCACGGCGGCAGCACACGTGTGACGACGGTCGCGACGCCGACGGCGATCACCAGCGGGAACGCCGCGAGACCGTCGAGCGCGAACCACACCGCGGTCAGCGAGCCCAGCGCCTCGATCGAGCTGCGAAGATGCGGCGCGAGCAGGAACGGCATGGCCTGGAACGCGACGAGCGAGCACACGAACACGGCGTAGCCGAACGTGCCCGTGGTGAGCACGAGCGTCGAAAGGAATCCGCCTTCGCCTTCCGCGCGCCGGATCCTGGCCGCAAGCACGACGAGCTGCACGAACCCGGGGAGGAACGAGGCGATGCCGATGTAGTTGCCGACGAGGAAGCCGGTGCGATGGAGCTCGAACCACGTCGCCACCTCGGCGCCGCTCTGGCCCACGATCGGCGGCGCGGGCGGCGTGAGCACGAGCGGAAACACCACAAGCGACATCGCCGAGAACAAGATCCCAGCCCACCCCGAGAGCCTGTCCGCGCGCCGTTCGTCCATGCGGGGCATCGTAGGCCGAAGTGGCGCTGCATGATAAGGAAGCTCGCATGTGCGGAGTGATAGGCCTCATTTGCGAGCGAACGCGTGACGACATGGGACAGGTCGCCGCGGAGCTCTTGAAGACCCTCGAATATCGCGGCTACGACTCCACGGGGGCTGCGATCCAGGGCGACGAAGAAGACGTCGTCTTGAAGAAGGGGGTCGGCGCGCCATCGGTCATGGTGGACGAGCTTGGCATCACGCGCATGGCTGGACGCGCGTTCTGCGGGCAAGTGCGCTGGGCAACGTTCGGAGCGGTGACGAAAGAGAACTCCCAGCCGCACGTGGTCCGCTGCAAGTCCTTCTTGTACGGAGCGCACAACGGGAACGTGACCAACTGCGATGATCTCAAGGCGTGGCTCACGTCGGAAGGCCACGCGGTGCTCTCGGACAATGACGGCGAGATGGTGGTCCACACCATCGAGCACTTCTTCGCGCGCGAGATCGCGAAGGCAACGGACCCGCGCGAACCAGGAGCGCGTCGCCGAGCGATGCGCAGCGCGATAACCCTCGCCGCGTCGAAGCTGGAAGGCTCATTTGCGGCCGTGATCGTTGATCCGGTGACCCGCGTGATGTGGGCGATCAAGCTCGGCTCCAGCCTCTATTTCGGTGTTGGCGAGGACGAGGCCGGCGGTCACTTCGCGATCGCGTCGTCGGACCTCTCGAGCGTGCTCAAGCTGACGCGTGTGGTGGTGCCCATCACGGAAGGCGAGCTAGTCGAATACGACGCTAAGGCGCACTGCATCTACAGCATCACCGACCGGACGGTGAAGACGACGGCGGGGCCCGTGCGCCTCGCCGCCGGGCAGGCGATCGAACGCGAGCCGGTGCGGAGCCGTCTGCGTGCGAAGGACACCGCGTTGATCCCTCCATTCGAGACGTTCATGGATCAGGAGATCAGCGCGCAAGAGCAGACCGCGCGCGACGTGATCACCCTGTTTTTGGGCGGCTCCGAGGCGGCCCGTGCCGCGCGAGAGATCGCGCGCCCGGACATCACGTCGCAGCTGGATGCGCTGCGCGACCAGTACGAGGACGCAAAGATCAGGCGGCTGTTCCACGAGCTGTGCGACCTTCCCGCGTGGAAGAGCGTGGTGCAGAGCGCGCCGCCCGCGATCGCAAACGCGGAGAAGCTCGCGTCGGGCGAGGCCGGCTTCTTCACCGACCTGCTGCCGATGGCGCGGAGCCGGGAGGACACCATTGGCGTGCGGATGCTCGACGCGATGCTCGAGGCCGACGAGGTCGCCGAGACGCGCGCGCTGATCGACCGCTTCGGCGACATGTGCATGAAGGCCGTCGCTGCGCGCGGTCGCGTGTACGTCATCTGCTGCGGCAGCTCGTACCACGCGGCAAAAGCCGCGAGCCTCTACTTCAACGAGCTCGCGCAGGTGGAGCTCACGCCCGTGTTGCCGGGAGAGTTCCGCGGGCAATCGTCGCGATCGCTCCGTGACGGTGACCTCGTGATCGCGGTCAGTCAGAGCGGAGAGACCAAGGACCTGATCGACGTCTTGAACGACGTGATCGCGTCGGGTCATGCGGTCGGCCGCATCGCGCTCGTGAACAACGTCAACTCGACGCTCGCACAGGAGAAGAGCGACCTCGTGATTCCGCTGCGCTGCGGGCCCGAGATCGCGGTGCCGGCGACGAAGAGCTTCATGAACCAGATGGTGGTCTTCTACTGCCTCGCGCTGCACGTGGCGGAGCGCCGCGTCGATGATCTGGGCGCGACCGCGGCTGAGCGCGCGGTGCTGACCCGTGAGCTCGACCGCCGACGCGAGCAGCTCCGCGCGATCCCGGCGCTGATCCGCGAGACGGTGAGCAGCACCGATGCGGACATCGAGCTCGCGGCGCGGACACTCTACCTTGCCCCCAGCATCCACATCCTCGCCACGCGCGTCGCCGCCATCGCGAAAGAGGGTGCGCTCAAGATCCGGGAGGTGGTGCTCAATCACACCGAAGGCTTCGAGGCCTCCGAGTTCAAGCACGGACCCAACACGATCCTGGGCTTCAACACGGTGCTCGGACCCGAAGAGGTCGACGCGATGCTCAAGCGCCTCGGCCATACGCTCCGGCGCCTCACGACGGAAGCAGGCGAAGCCGGGCTGGGCTCGGAGTCTCTGAAGCGCCTTCTGGAGGCGACCACGGACTCCGTACTGTCCCCATCGGGCACCTCCTTCTCACTCGACGCCGCGGAGCGGAGGATCTTCGAGCGTGTCGTGGATCGCGCCGAGCTCTTTTCGGCGCTCTATTCGGACTATCCGCTCGTCTACGTCACGGGTCCGGACGAGCGCGACGTCGCGCTGACGGTCTCGCAGATCAACACGCACAAGATCCGCGGGTCGCAGACCGTCGTCATCGCAGAGGATCATCCCGCGCTCACCGGCGCCGCCACCAAGGCGCCCACGGACAATCCGTCGTACCGCTCCGTCGTCGTCACGCTTCCACGAACGAACGACACGCTGCTCGCGACGTTCTCGTCCACTGTCGCGCTGCAACGGCTCGCGCTGAAGATGAGCCTGTTGAAGAAGCATTATCTGGATCGGCTGGGCATCGCCGAACACGGCGTTCATCCAGACGTGCCCAAGAACGTGAGCAAGTCGATCACCGTCGATTGAGGCTCGATTTTGCGCAGCTTGCCTACTTCTCCCCTACTTCTCCCGTACGGTCTCGGTGGTCGCTCGTACCTCTCGATGGTGGAGGCGTCGACGCGCCATGCGCTGCGCGTGATCACGGAGGCGAAGAGCCGCGGCGCGACGTACGCGGACGTGAGGCAGGACGCGCATGACGCCTATTTTCAGGGCATTCTGCGCCGGCAGGAGAAGAGCGTCTTCCAGAACGGAACGTGCGGCGGCTCGAACAGCTACTACTTCGATCGCCACGGCGACGCTCCGGCAATGCGGCCCCATCTGGGCTTCGAGATCTCGCTGCGCAGCCACTTCTCGTCGCTCGACCACTACGAGTTCCGGAGCGCTCCACGTGACGTCGTGGACGCGAAGCCGCGGCCCGTCGCCGTTGCTCCCGAGATGAGCGCGAGCGCGTGATGGACGGCGGGGCAAACCTGAAGAGCGCGTGGCTCCTCCTTCGTGGCCTCGGTCGGGAGAAGCGCCACTGGGGATCGTTTCCAGAGGCGCTCGAACGGAAGCTCGGCGCGCGCGTGCTCGCGCTGGACCTGCCCGGCTTCGGAACGGAGAACGCGCGCCCCTCTCCGGCGACGGTCCTCGCGCTCGACGAACCGGAATGGATCTGCGACCAGATCGCGAAGTGGCAGCGCGAGCCCAGATCGCCCGCCTCGCGCTAGCGAACGGGTGCCGTTACTTGCACGCCGCCGACGTGGGGAACGTGCAGGTGCCGTTCAGGCACACCGAGGGCGCCTCGCATGCCGCGCCACCATCGGCGGTGCATGGCGCGTTGTCGGCGGGCGCGTTGTTGCATGTGCCCTTGCCGACGCCGCTCGGGACGCAGGTCGCTGGCCCGTTGCATAGCTGCAGGCCACCGTCGACGAGGCCGCAGGCGGCGGGTGCGTTCGCGAACTGCAGGGGCTGACACTGCTTGCCGTCGCAGAAGACGCCGTGGAGCTGATCGCATTCGTCCGACGTCTTGCACGACCCGGAGGTCTTCGCAGGTCCGCAACTACCGGCCACGCACCCGAGCGTCGGGTTGCACGGATGACTGCCGTCGCACGCCGCGTTCATGGCGCCGTACGGATCACATGCACTATTCACGCATTTCAAACCGTCGTCGCAGTCGTCGTCCTTCGCGCACGTCTGCCCGCCGGCTACCGGTGACGTGCAGGTTCCACACGTGGCGCCGGGCGCGACCTTGCAGCGCTTGTTCGTGCACTGCGCGTCGGTGGCGCACGCTTTCCCATCGGCCAGTTGACCTGGCGGTGGCTTGCAGACATCCGGCGTCTTGCGACCGAGCAGGTCCACACACGAGAGGCCCTGTGCAGCAGCGACGCAGGCCTCCACCTGGCTGGTTGTCTGGTTTGTGCCGGGGGCGGTGAGGTTGTCCTCGAACTGCGCGGTGAAGCGCTTCTCGCATTCGGCCGAGCTCCCGTACGCGATCGTGATGAAGGCGGGCGCGCATTCCTGGAAGCGCTGACAGACGATGTGCGCCAGGTCGCCGGATGCCTGCGCCGGGCTCGGGCCAGAGCCGCCCTCTGTTCCCCCATCTGCGCCGGTGCCGGCATCGCCCGTGGTGATGTCGCTCCCGTTGCTACCCGAGCACGCAGCTACCGCCGCGAGCCCCACGCAGAGTCCCGCACAAGCGAAGATGAACCCACGGTGCATGGTTGCCTCCAGAGGGGGGAGAAGCAGCACGAGCCGTGCCGCGACCGTTTCACTGAAAATGCCGCGCAGAATGGGGCCCGACCCGCAGCGCGTGAACGCCGAGTCACGGCGGGACGCGAAGGCGCGTCCATGCTGCGCCGGCATGTAGACTACACGCGTTCAGCCGGCAGGAACCGGCGGCACGAGGCGGCATCCCCATGCGTGTTTCTCCGAGAGGTAGCTGCAGGACGAGAATCCGCCCGATGGGTCGCCCTTGCAGTCCGTGTCGGAGGTGCACGTATCGCGCGGGGTCCGGCAGTAGCGGGAGCCACCTTCGGGGCCCGCACAGGAAGAGCCACGACCGCAGTCCGCGTCACTGCGACAGTTTCCCGCGGTGCAGTAGTTCGCCGAGGCGGAGGACCCACACAGGCAGAGCGTGTCTTCCGCGCACTCGCGGTCCGAGAGGCACGCGTCGAGCGGGCTGCAGCCGTTGCGATCCGTCCCGACCCCCGATCGACACTCGCAGCGAGCTTTGGCTCCGCAGTCGGTGTCTGTTTGACACTGGTCGTAGGCGCAGGTGGAGCGATGCGGCGCCGCAGGTGGACCCGCGAGCAGGTTCGATGAGCGACTCACGACGTCGCGATGGAGCTGCGTCGCGTATCCCGTCTTCACGCAGCGGCCGTCCTTCCCGTCCTTGCAGTCGGCGTCGGACTTGCAGTCCTCGGGGGACGATCCATCGCCCGGCGGAACCCTCCGCGACGCGCACGCGGTTCCACGCGCAACGCTGGAGGGCGAGCACGTTCCGTTGGTGTGGCCTCGACTGCCGCCACCAGCGCCCGGCGTCGTGGGCTCCGGCCCTTGCTTGCAGGCCGCGACAAGCACGATGAGGAGCACGATGAGGAGCGCGGCCGCCTGGCTGGCGATGCGCGCGGGGCGGTGAATCCGCTGGGTTTCGCTCATCGCCCGAATGTACGCTAACCATGGCGAGGGCAGGTACTACGTGTTCGTTCGCCGATGGCCTCAGCTTCTCTCGATCGTCGTACTCGGCGCCTGTGGTGCCGTGCGCCCGATCGAGGCCCCTCCGGAGTCATCGTATCTCACGAGCGCCCGCTATCGACGGGCCGCACTCGAGGCATCGCTCGTGAACCCGAGCAACGACTACTCGCGGCTGCGGCTTGCCCACTACGCGCGCGCTGGTGACTGGGATGCGCTGCCGGAATGGAATCCGGAGGTGTCGCCGATCACGCGCTCGGATCTTCCGCAGGGGGCCGCGGACACTCGCGCGCTCGAGATCGATCTCGCCGCGCGTCGTGGATCGGTCGTCGCGCTACGTGCGCTCGGAGAGGAGGCGTTCTTCCGCTATCCCGTGCAGGTGACGCCGAGCGCGCGGGTGGCGCTCACCTCGCCCGCCACCGAGAACAGCTACGGACTGTGGTCCGACAAGCGTCGTGGCGTGGGCGGGTTCGTGCGCGTCTCACAACCTGTCGGTCAGCGCGAGCCCTTCATCACGTGCTCCACCTGTCACGCCCGCCTGGATCCGGGAGACGCGACGCGCGGCCTCATCGTCGGGGTCGGAAACAATCGCCTCGATCTCGGGCGCATCTACATCGACGGCGGCGCTATCGACGGAGACGTGAGCCGCATCGGACATCTGCGTGAATGGGGACGGGGTCGCATGGACGTGACCACCACGCGCGGGGACGAGCCCATGCGCATCCCCGATCTGCGCCCGGTCCGGTTTCTGTCGCACCTGCATCAGGACGCCACCCTGTTGCAGACCGACGTGACCGCGCTCGCCATCCGGATCGAGACGCTCATCATCGTGTCGAGCCGCGAGACCACCCGGCCGCCGCGAGAGGTCGCGCTCGGGCTCGCGCTCTACCTCTGGTCGCTTGGCGAGGCGCTGCCGATGAAGGCGCCCACCAACGACGCCGAGGAGCGCGGTCGCGCCGTCTTCGATGCGCAGTGCAAGAGCTGTCACGCTCCGCCGACGTTCAGCGGCCCGCCGGTGCCGCTCGCCGTGATCGGAACGGACGCCACAGTCGGACGGTCGCGCGATCGGGGCACTGGCACGTACCGTGTCCCTTCGCTCCGTGGCGTCACGACACGCGGGCCGCTCCTGCACGACGGCTCCGTCGGAGGCGTCGAGGCCCTGTTCGATCCCGGGCGGAAGGTGAGGGGGCACGAATACGGGATGGAGCTCGACACCGCGGCGCACGATGGACTTCTCGCGTACCTGCACACCCTCTGACCCGCGCCTTTGCAAAACTTGGCGAGGATCCGAACGACGCCATCGACCCCATCGACGCGTTCGCCGACTTCGATCGCCGTCTCGCGGGCGAAAAGCCCACGTGAATCGCCGGTGAAATAGCGGGGAACGGCGGGTCGTGGTAGGGTTTGCATCGTGGGGACCCGTATCTCGCTATGTCTTGCCGGGGTGGTGATTGGCGCGCTCGCGTCGTCGTCTCCAGCGAACGCTGCAGGTGGCAAGAAGCCGCCGCCCGCACAGACCCCTGCGGCACCCACGCCCGCGCCCGCGAAGCCCCCCGCGAACAAGCTCGCGCCCACGGAGGCGCTCCTTCGCAAGGCATCTGCGCATGAGAAGGAGGGCAAGGTCGCCACCGCGTGGGCCGAGTACAAGCAGGTCTTCGAAGCGGCGACGAAGAGCGGCGATCAGAAGCGCGTGGCGATCGCGCGGACCCACCTCGCCGATACGTACAAGAAGCTCTCCTACGTGAAGATCGACCCTGGGCAATCCAACGCCACCGAGGTCTTGATCGACGGAAAGCTCGTCGACAAGAGCGCGTGGGGGACGCCGCAGCCGCTCGATCCGGGCACGCACGAGGTCACGGTCGCCGCAGCGGGAACGAAATCGCAGAAGCTGTCGATCACGCTACAACCTGGTCCCGTGACGCAGTCTCTCGTGCTGCCGACGCTGGCGACAGAAGAGCCCGCCGCGCCACCGGTCGTAGCCGCCACTGAAACAAAGGACCCGACGCCGGCGAAGCCAACCGCGCCCCCACCGAGCGACGAGGCCGCGCTCCTGCGAGAAGGGCCGTCTGGAACCGAGCCGTCGCCTCCCCCGAAGAAGAGCAGCGGAAGCACCGGGCGCACGGTGGGCTTCGTGCTCGGCGGTGTCGGTCTCGTCGGTCTCGGGCTCGGGTCATACTTCGGAGTCGTCGCGCTCGGGAACAAGAAGGAGGTCGACAGGCACTGCGTCGCGGCCGCCTCCGACGCGCTCACGTCGACTGCGATCCCGTGTGACGCCCAGGGCTTCAAGGCTCAGAAGGACGCTCACACGAATGGAACCATCTCCACGATCGGCTTCGGCGTCGGCGCGGCCGCGCTGGTGACGGGCGTCGTGCTCATCTTCGTGTCGAAGGGGCCTGAAAAGGCCGACAAGACGGCCCTTCGCATCACACCAACGATCCCACTCACGGGTGCCGGCGGCGGCATGCAGCTCGGAGGTGCGTTTTGACGCGCCTCGTGAGCCCGGGCGGCGGCGGATGGACGCGCCGAAAATACACCGTGCTGGCGATCGTCGCGACAGCGGGCCTCGCGCTCTCTACCGCAGCATGCGTCCAGCTCATGGGCCTCGGCGACAACTACTCGCTCGAGGATGACGGCGTCACCGATCAGGACGCCGCGATCGATCAGCCCGACGGAACGGTGAACAAGCCCGACGCAACCACGGTCGACGCGAGCCTCGACGCCAGTGACAGCGGCAAGCCGATCTACCTGGACTGGAGCGACGCGGGCGCGTGGACCGTGTTCGAGGGCCCGCCCAACATGGGCGCCGCGTATCTCGGCGGCACGTTCGACGGACGCTACGTCTATTTCACGCCGATCGACCACACGTCGAAGGTCGTTCGCTACGACACGACGCTGCAGTTCGCGGCGAGCGGAAGCTGGTCGGCGTTCGACGCGCCAGGCCTGCTCGGAACGCAGGGCTTCTACGGCGCCGCGTTCGACGGACGATACGTGTATTTTGCAGGTGGCAACGGCCTCTCCGGCACTCCAAACCTCTCCGCGCGCTTCGACACGAAGGCAGCAGGCGGCTTCACCGTCGCCGCATCGTGGGAGAAGTTCAACACGCTGCTGCTGTCGGATGCCGGCGCTGACGCAGGCGACGCCGGTGATGGTGGCGACGCTGGCGATGGCGGTGATGCTGGCGAAGCAGGGACCTACGTCGGCGATCAGGGATTTGGCGGCGTCTTCTACGACGGCACACGCTACGTCTACCTGGTGCCGAGCGGCGTCGGTCCGGGGGCAACCCAAGGTCACGTCACGCGCTTCGACGCGGACGGCGGATTTCCGGACGCGTCCGCATGGTCGACGTTCGATCTCCAGAGCTTCGTGGATCCCGCGCTCGCGGGCCTCGCGGGCGGATATTTCGACGGGCGCTACGCGTACTTCATGCCGCAGGCTGGAACGAAGGCTGCGCGCTACGACTCCACGCTCGGCTTCCAGGATGGCGGCTCGTGGACCAGCTACCAGGTTGCGACCGACGGTGGACAATACATGGGCGTCGGCGCGGACGGGACGCACGTGATCGCCTCTCCAAACCTCGCGACGTCACCCGTGGAGCGTTACTTGCTCGACTCCGGCGCATTCTCGGCGGCGGGTTCGTGGACCGCGCAACCGCTCGCCGCCACGACGGGCACGTACGAGGGTATGGCCTTCGACGGGCGCTACCTGTACGTGGTGCCGTACGCGCAGACGAACGTCATGCAGCGGCTCGACACCCAGGCGGATGCTGGCACGTGGAGCACGCAGGACCTCTCGAAGGTGAGCGTGGACGCTGGCGACGCGGGCTCCGCGCTCCTCGCAGGGGCAGTGTTCGACGGCCAGTATCTGTACTTCCCGACGTGGGGCGCGGGCGTCCCTGCCGTCGTGCGGCTCCAGACGCAGGCAGTCCGCGCGCCGCTACCCAAGATCCTCGCGGGCGGCTCATTTCTCTAGCAGGCGACCCCGGATACTCGCGACTGCCGCGCCTTGCCATGGAGTGTCCAAAGCGTACGATGGGGCGCATGGGGTTCTGGTTTTCGCAGCGGCGCAGCGCTTGGGAGCGAGGGGGCCCGACGTGAGCGCACTGGTCACGCAGCAGCTCGAGCTTCGACCGGTCACGTTCGAGATCGCCACGGCGATCCTCGAGGGACGGCGGAGAACCGACATCGAGGCGCTCGTGAAGGCGGAGATGCCGTGGACGTGGCCCGGACGCACGCTGGTCGAGCAGGTCTTTCGCGCGTCGCTCGACGCGGTGCGCGCGGACCCGGAGACACGCTTGTGGGGTGACCGCTTGATGGTGACGCGCGAGGCGCCGCCCCGCGTCGTGGGCAGCGTCATCTTTCACGGGCGGCCCGACGCCAACGGCCGCTGCGAGATCAGCTACGGCGTCGAGGAGACGAACCAGAATCGCGGCTATGCGACCGAGGCCATGACAGCGGTCCTCGCGTGGGCGCTCGCGCAGCCGGAATGCAGTGTGATCGAGGCGACGACGACGTCGTGGCACAAGGCGTCTGCGCGGCTTCTCGAGAAGGTCGGAATGAAGCTGGTTGGAAAGCGCCAGCACGAACGGGACGAAGAGGTCCTCGTCTACGAGATCCGCCGCGAGCCGCTGCCGTGAAAGCCAGCTACGTGCTTCGGCGCGCGTTCTCGGCGCTCGTCTTGGTGACGCTCGCGACCGGCTGCTACTCCAAGGCGACCGCGTACAACGGGAAGTTCACCTTCGCGTATGCGTCTGGCGTCGAGTTCGAGAACTTCGTGAAGCCAATCGCGCCAGGGGCAAAGCTCGACGTCGTCGCGTTTGCGAACGGCACCGAGGACAAGCTCGTCATCACCAAGGCAACGTCGTCACGACCCAGTGTGCTCGCGATCGAGTCCACCTCCGAGCAGAAGCTCGTGTTGAAGGCTTTTGAGCCGGGTGTCGCTGACGTCGAGATCACCGCGGTCGATCCCTCCGGCAAGACGCTCGTGGACAAGATGTTCTTCCACGTCGAGAAGCCCACCACCCACAAGCTCGAGCACGCCTGCACCGACGGCCCCGACGCGGTCTATGTGAAAGGCGAGCACGTGTTCGTCTACCACCAGCTCGCGACGAGCGACGGTCGTCCGGTGGTCGGTCATTCGTACACGCCGTTCACGGTCGAGCCCGCGGCCGAGCTCGAACTTGTCCCGCAGCCACAGGGAGCCGCGGCCTACACGTTCCGTGCGGACACGAAGACACCGCGCGTCACCGTTCGCTCGGCCGTTGACGGCACCGCAGTCTCTGTACGCGTGGTCGATCGCGGTGAGCTCAAGGACGCCTGGCTCGATGGAGGCGGCGAGCGCCGGCTCTTCGAGGGCTCCTCCACCTACGTGTTTGCGCGCGTGGGCTTCGGCGCAACGCCCGTGTGCAGCCAGAACGCGCTCACGAAGGCGCGCAGCCTCACGCCTGACATCTGCACCGTCACGGCGAAGATCGACGACGACGAGGGCGAGGGGGCGGCCTCGAGCGACGGGCCGGACACGAACCGCTGGCAGCTCGCAGTGGTGAAAGGGCACAAGTTCGGGATTTGCAAGTACGAGGTCACGCTGCCCGAGCTCGACGGAGGCCAGGGCGTCCGCCTCACTGCCGAGGCGCTCGTCGGGCGCATGGAATTCCCCGGCGACCAGAAGACCGACGTCGCCGTGAACGCATCCACGAAAGACCTGCTCCTTCGCATCGCGATGGGGTGGTGGCTCGTAGGCGTTGGCTTCATCGCGCCGAGTCTCATCGCCTTCGCCTGCATCGCGTGGACCCGCCTCCGCCGCAAACACAGCTAAACAGCATCGCCTGGCGCGAGATCCATCCCGCCAGACTTCGTTTCGAGCTGCGCGCGGTGCTCACGGACAGAAGTCTCACGATCCCGCACATCTTGCTTGCACTCTACATGCGGTCATGATCAGAGGCGCTCATGGAAAAGGTGAGCGGGATCGAGGCGGAGTTCGGGGGATTGTCACTTGGCGACCCGCGTCGTTCCCGGCGCGTGGTCGAA
>JANXLV010000086.1 GCA_025355005.1 Myxococcales bacterium
CGCCGACACCACACTCACCGTGAAGAGCTACGACGCTGCCGCGTACGACTCCGGCAAGGCGCGGTACATGAACGGCTCCGACGACGGAAAAGATCCCGCGTGCACCAAGTGCCATGACGCGCAGAACGGCGGCATCGATCACTCGCCCGCGGCGATGGCATCCGACCAGGACCCTGACGTACAGGCGATCATCACCACGGGCATCGTGAACGAGCACCCCATCACGAGCGTCGTGCACAAGTGGAGCGCCACAGGCCCGGAGCTCGCGGGCCTCGTCGCGTACCTGCGCTCGCTCGAGCCGAACGGCTTCACCGCCAACTGAGCCGTCAACCGTCGACGACACCGCGCGGTGGTACTAGGGTCTCGCGGGCATGACGGCGCCTCGTTCCATCGAGTTCTTCTTCGACTACTCGTGCCCGTACGCGTACCTCGGGTTCACGCAGATCGAGGCAGCAGCGGCGCGCGCGGGGGCGACGCTGTCGCTCGAGCCGATGTTGCTCGGCGGCGTGTTCCGCGCGAACGACACTCCGCAGAAGCTGTTCGCCACGCTGTCGCCTCAGAAGGCCAGGCACAATGGGGAGGACATGGCGCGATGGGCGGAGCTCTTTGGCGTGACGCTGCGCATGCCGGCCGAGCATCCGTTTCGTACCGTGGAGGCGCTGCGTGCGACCATCGTGACGGGCGTCGACCCGAAGGTCATCCGCGGCTTCTACGACATGTACTGGGTGCACAATCGCCCCGTCAGCGACCAGGCGGTGATGCGTGAGGTCCTCACCACCGCAGGTCACGACGCCGACGCCGTGCTCGCCAAGATCGTGGGCGACGACGTGAAAGACGACCTGCGGAAGCGAACGGATCGCGCAATCGCGCACGGAATCTTCGGCGCGCCCGCATTCGTGGTCGACGAGAAGCGCATGTACTGGGGACAGGACCGCTTGCACATGGCCCTTTCACTGCCGGCAGAGGAAGTGTACTTCCGGACGCCGCGCGCCGACACGAGCGAGAGGAAAGACAAGATGCACACCGTGGAGTTCTTCTGGGATTTTTCGTCGCCGTTCGCATACCTCGGGAGCACGCAGCTGCCGGCGCTTGCCGCGCGAACGGGCACCACGATCGTGTCGCGCCCCATGCTCCTTGGCGGTCTCTTCAAGGCGATCGGTCAGGTCGACGTGCCGCTCAGCACGTGGAGCCAGCAGAAGCAGCGCTACTACTTCGACGACATGCATCGCTGGGCCGAGCACTGGACGGTCCCGTTCAAGTTTCCTTCGCGCTTCCCGATGAACACCGTGAAGGCGCTTCGCGCGTACCTCGCGTTGCCGGAGACGCGTCGCGCGGACTTCCAGAAGAAGGTGTTCGCGGCGTACTGGGCGGAGGATCGCGACATCGCGGATGACGCTGTCCTCTCCGAGCTCATCGGAGACGGCGCGAGCGACGTGCTCGCAAAGACCCAAGACCCCGCCGTGAAGCAGGAGCTCATCGCGGCCACGAAGTACGCGGAGCAGAAGGGCGTCTTCGGTGCGCCCACGTTCCTCGTGGACGACAAGGACCTCTACTGGGGGCAGGACCGCATCGTCCTCGTGGAGCGTGCGCTTGCATGACGCTCAAGATCGCGAGCTACAACGTCAATAGCATCCGCGCGCGTGAAGGACGCGTGGTCGAGTGGCTGGAGCTCACGAAGCCGGACATCGTCTGCATGCAGGAGCTCAAGGTGGAGGACGACGCATTTCCCTCCCTCGTCTTCACCAGCCACGGCTACCACTCGGCGACGTTCGGACAGAAGACGTACAACGGCGTTGCCATCCTCTCGCGGACGCCGATCACCGATGTCACGCGCGGCTTTCCCGATGGCGACCCTGACCCGCAAGCGCGGCTCATCACCGCAACCACGGCGGGCGTCCAGATCATGAGCGCTTACTTCCCGAACGGCGAGTCGCGGACCAGCGACAAGTTCCCCTACAAGCTCCGCTGGCTCGAGCGCATGACGGCGCACCTGCAAAAGAAGATCGCGGCGGGAGACAACTTCATCCTCGCAGGCGACTACAACATCGCGCCCGCGGACCTGGACTGCCACGAGCCCGCGCTCTGGAACGAGAGCGTGCTCTCGTGCAAGGAGGTGCGTCATGCCTGGACGAAGATCATCGCGCTCGGCCTGGTGGACACCGTCCGCGTCGCCCACCCGGACACACCAGAGTTCACGTGGTGGGACTACCGGATGCTCTCGTTTCCAAAGAGGAAGGGCCTTCGGATCGATCATCTCCTCGCGACGCCCACCCTTGCAGGACGCCTCAAAGGCTCTGGCGTGGACCGCGACGCGCGCAAGGGCAAGCTGCCGAGCGACCACGCTCCCGTATGGATCGAGCTGAACGACGCGTGAACGGGTGAATGGTGTATCGTTCAGATATGCGCAGTCGGAGCATCGCCGCGCTTTCGCTACTCCTGGTCGCGTGCTCGGCCATCGCTAACTTCGACGGGCTGGTCAGTGATCAGGACTCGAGCGACAGCGGCGTGGACGGCGCGTCCAAGGATGGCAGCGTCGCATCGAACACGACCGACGGCTCCCCGCTCACGACCCCCGACGGCAGCTCCGATGCGGGGATGTCCTCCGATGCACCGCAGATGAAGGTCGACTCGGGGGACTCGGGATATTGCTCCACGCACCCTGGCCACACGTACTGCGACGACTTCGATCCAACGAGCGGCCTCATGGGGCGGTGGACCGCCAACGTCAACCTCGGCAGCGCGGGCGTGGGCACCAACGACTTCGTGTCCCCACCTCGTGAGATGGTCGCGGTCTCCCCGGACAACGACGGCGGCGTCAGCGGTGAGGACGACATCCAGAAGAGCTTCGCGGCGACGAAGTCGATGGACCTGGAGGCCGCCATCAAGCTCACGCTGCAGGTGAGCAGCACGGACTTCATGGCGATCGAGTTCACGCCGACCGACACTTCGGTCTACAGCGACTGCTACTTCGACGTGGCGTATTCCATGGGCAGCGGGAGCGAGGTCGAGGCCCAGTGCAGCCAGCAAGACGGCGGCAGTTTTTACATGAAGTCCGTCATCGCGGCGACGCAGCCGAGCTGGGACCGCGTACATCTCGCCGTCGACATGAGCACCAACCAGGTCACGGGCACGGTCAGCGGCGTCACGAAGACGATCACGTTCCCCCCGGGCATGGCGACCACCAAGCTCACCGCGTTGCTGGGCGTCGTCTACAAGACGTCCGGCAATGGCAACTCCGTGGTCCGCGTGGACAACGTGTTCATCGACACGCAGTGAGACAAGGACGTCGCGCGAATGGCGCTCAGGCGATGATCAGGGCCTCGAGCAGCGCCTTCGCCGTGTGCATGCGATTCTCTGCTTCGTCCCACACGAGGGATTGCGGGCCATCGAGCACGTCCGCGGTGATCTCCTCGCCACGGTGTGCCGGCAGGCAGTGCAGCACCACGGCCTCTGGTTTTGCGGTGCGCATCATGGTCGCGTCCACGGTGAACCCGGCGAACGCGCGTAGGCGCTCGGCGACCTCTTTCTCCTGACCCATGCTGGTCCACACGTCGGTGACGACGACGTCGGCGCCACGCGCGGCGGCCTTCGGATCGCGCTCGATCGTGGTGATCGCCGCGTCCACCTCCGCGGCTGGCGGCGAGAACGCCTCCGGGCACACGAGGCGCAGCTTGAAGCCGAAGAGGGACGCGGCCTCCAGGAACGACCGCGCCATGTTCGAGCTGCCGTCACCCACGAACGACACGAGGCGCCCTTCGACGCTGCCGAAGTGCTCACGCAAGGTCTGGACGTCCGCGAGCAGCTGGATGGGATGCGCGTCGTCCGACAGGCCGTTGATGACGGGCGAGGTCGCTGCGTTCGCGAACGTGTGAAGGCGCTCGCTCGAGAACGTGCGGAACAGCACCGCGTGCGCGTAGCGCGAGACGACGCGCGCAGTGTCCGCGAGCGGCTCACCGCGTGACATCTGGCTCGTCTGCGTGTCCACGTTCATCGGGTGCCCGCCTAGCTCCGACACTGCGGCCTCGAACGAGAGCCGCGTGCGCGTCGATGCCTTCTCGAACACGAGCGCCACGGTCTTCCCCGTGAGCGTGCGCGGCGACCGATCTTCGCGCCGGAGCTTCGCGAGCTCAGTCGCGCGGTCGAGGAGCCGGAACAGCTCGTCACGCGAGAAGTCGGACAGCTTCAAGAAATCACGCTTGGTCTTTGTTCCGCTCGCGCTCATGACACGTCCTCCGAAAGCCTGGGCACCAGCGTCCCCAGCGCAGGGACCTTCGCGTGCGCGCGCTCGGCGGCGTCGGCGGCCGCGAGCAAGCGCGTGAGGTGCTCTTCCACGCGGGCCTTCGACGTGCCGCCGGGGCTCGCTTTGCGATCGATCGCCTTCGCGACATCCGCCGTCGCGAGCACCTCCGCCGTGAGCCGCGGGTCGATGCCGCGCGCGTCGGCCTCTGGCACGGTGAGCAGCGAGTAGCCGCGCTCCTTGCACATGGAAACGAGGCTTCCAACGATGCCGTGGCTCTCGCGGAATGGCACACCGCGCGACACGAGCGCCTCTGCGAGATCCGTTGCCTGCGTCATGTCGGAGGTGAGAGCCATGAGGCAACGCTCCTTGTCGAACTCCACGTTCGCGAGTCCGAGCGCGAGCATCTTCGGCGCCGCGGACGAGAGCGCAGCACACGAGAGGATGGGGCCGCGGTCTTCCTGCTGATCGCGGTTGTAGCCGAAAGGAAGCCCCTTCATGGTGGTGAGCAGCTGCATGAGACCACCGATCGCCTTCCCCGACTTCCCGCGCAAGAGCTCGAAGAGGTCTGGATTGCGCTTCTGCGGCATCATGGATGAACCCATGGCAATGCCGGACGAGAGCTTCACGAAGCCGAACTCCGAGGTGGAGAAGTCCACCATGTCCGTGGACACGCGGCTCACGTGCACGAGTAGCTTGCTCGTAGCGTAGGCGTAATCGAGGGCGAAATCGCGGTCGCCGACCGTGTCGATCGCGGACCCGCTGAGGGCGTCGAAGCCCAAGGCGGCCCGCACGTTGTCGCGATCGATCGGGAGTGACGTGCCGCTGGACGCGCCGGAGCCGAGCGGAGAACGAGACAGCGACGACAGCGCGAAACCAAAAGTGTCGAGGTCCCGCGTGAACGCCTCCGCGTACCCGGCGAGCAGGAATGCGAGCGAGATCGGCTGCGCCCGCTGCCGGTGCGTGTAGGACGGGAGGAAGACGTCCGTACTGGCAGCCGCGCGCGTCGCGAGGTAGCGCACGAGCGTAGCGATCTCGGCCAGCGCGTTCTTCGCGCTCTCGCGCAGGAAGAGCCGCAGGTCGAGCGCCACCTGATCGTTCCGGGAGCGCGCCGCGTGCAGCACCTTCGCGGCGTCGCCGATGTCGGCCTGGAGCGCGCGCTCCACCGCCATGTGCACGTCTTCCTCCTCCGGGAGCGTGAGCGTGCCCTGCTCCCAGCGGTCGTGAAGACCACGCAGGCCCTTGATGATCGCGCGAGCCTCTTCCTTCTTGATGATGCCTTGTGCAGCCAGCATGCGAGCGTGCGCGATGCTGCCCACGACGTCTGCCGAGAAGAGCGCCATGTCTTCGGCCAGCGACGTGGTGAACGCGAGGACCTCCGGAAGCATCGAAGCGCCGCCCGATGCGGCCGTCTTTGCGAGGCTACCGCCGCTCACGAGCTGCCCTCGAGCGCGAACAGGAGCGACAGCTTTCGCGCGAGCTTGCGCGCGGGCGTCTTCTTCTCCGGCACGATGAAGATCGTATCGTCGCCGGCGAGCGTGCCGATGATGTCCGGCATGCGGGCCTCGTCCAAAAGCGCGGCGATCGCCGGTGCGGCACCTGGGCGTGTGTGCATCACGACCATCGCCTCGCCATCCTTGATGCCGAGCACGAGATCGCGCACCGCGCTGGGCGCGAGCCGCGGGGAGAGCTCGGGCGAACCGAGCTCGTACATGGAGCCGCCGTCCGGCAGCGAGACGCGGCGCGCGCGGAGCTTCTGGAGGTCGCGCGACAGCGTCGCCTGCGTGACGTCGTAGCCGCGTGAGAGCACGAGCTCGCGCAGCTCTTCCTGCGTGCCTACCGGCCTTCTGCGGAGGATCTCCGCGATGGCCGCGCGTCTGGGCTTGGTCTGGAGATCGCCCATGTCATGCCTCCGCGCGCACGATGGTGCCAACGCCAGTGTCGGTGAACAGCTCGGCGATGACGTTGTGGGGCGTACGTCCGTCGATGAGGTGAACGGCGCGGACGCCGCCCGCGAGCGCCTTCAGGATGGACTCTGCCTTGATCGCCATGCCTCCCGTGACGACGCCTGTGTCGATCATGGTGCGCAGCGCCTTGGGGCCAAGCTCGGAGACGAGCTCGTCCTTTTCGACGATGCCGGTGACGTCCGACAGGTAGATCAGCTTGTCGGCAGAGAGCGCCTCGGCCACGCCCGCGGCGACGACATCCGCGTTCAGGTTGTAGCTCTGTCCGTCCGCGCCAAGGCCCACGGGCGAGATGACCGGGATGTAGCCTTGCGAGAGCAGTGACTCCAGGAAGCCTTTGTTGACCTCTGTGAGCTCGCCGACCTGACCCAGGTCGCGACCGTCATCGCGAACGAGCTTCTGCGCGCGCAATAGCGCCGCGTCCTTGCCGCTCACGCCGACTGCATGGCCGCCGTGACGATTCAGCTGCGTCACGAGCTCGGTGTTGATGGAACCCGTGAGGACCATCTCCACCACGCGAAGGTCGGACGCCGGGGTCACGCGCACACCGTCGATGAACTCTGGGTGGCTGCCCATCTTCTCGAGCGCGCGCGTGATGTCGGGGCCGCCACCGTGCACCACGACGGGCAACAGGCCGATCGAGTGGAGGAGCAAGATGTCCTCGCAGAAGGAGCGCTTCAGCGACTCCTTCGTCATGGCCGCGCCGCCGTACTTGATGACGCAGCGACGGCCGCGGAACCGGGAAATGTAGGCCAGAGCCTCGACCAGGAGCGAGCGCTTGAATGTGGGGCTGTAGTTCTGGAGCTTGTCGTCCTTCCCTATGCCGCCGTCTTCCTTCTCCACGATGAGAGACGTGTAGTCTGCATTGATCTTCACGTAGTCGTAGGAGAGGTCGCAGCCGTACGCCTTGGCCTCCGCGGTGCCGCCGCGAAGATCCACGTGGATGTGGACCTCGGGCTCGCGCATGCGGGCCTTCAAGATGGTCCTGTCCAGCGGCACCGGCGCGCCGTCGTAGACCAGTGTGCCCTGAACGGACACGGACGCCTTGTAGGGATCCATGGCGTAGTTCTGCGAGCCGGCGCGCGCGCCGACGGTCGCGAGGATGCGGCCCCAGTTCGGGTCCATGCCGAAGATCGCCGTCTTCACGAGCGGCGAGCCGCAGATGCTCTTCGCCACATCCCGCGCGGAGGCGACGTCCGGCGCGCCCTTCACGATCACGTCGATGCGCTTGGTCGCGCCCTCCCCGTCTTGCGCGATGTCGCGCGCGAGCTCGTCGAGCAGGTCGAGCACGGCAGCCGCGAACGTGTCGTAATGCGGGCCCTTCGCCGTGATCTTCGCGTTATTGGCGAGACCGTTCGCCATGGCGAAGACGGCGTCGTTGGTGCTCATGTCCTGGTCGACCGTGAGCTGATCGAAGGTCTCGTGCGTGGCCGCGAGCAATGCGCGAGACAGCATCGCGGGGTCGATGGCGCAGTCGGTGACCAGCACGGCGATCATCGTTGCGAGCTGCGGCGCGATCATGCCGGAGCCCTTGCAGATGGCGGAGATCGTGACGGGTTTGTCCCCCACGGAGATCACGCGCGACGCCATCTTCTTCACCGTGTCGGTGGTCATGATGGCCTCTGCCGCGCGGTCGGGCTCGGGCGTGAGGTTCGCGATGAGGCTCGGCAGGGCGGTCACGATCTTGTCGTGCGGGAGACGCACACCGATGACGCCAGTGCTCGCGCTGACGACCGACGTCTTCGGCACGCCGAGCGCCTTCGCCGTCTCCGTCACGACGATGTCCACGGACTCCATGCCCGACGGGCCGGTGAGCGCGTTCGCGTTGCCGCTGTTGATGACGATGGCGCGAATCGCAGCGTGCGGGAGCGCCTTCTCCGCATGGAGCACGGGCGCGGCCTTCGCGCGGTTGACGGTGAACGCACCGGCACAAGCCGCGTCGACGTCGGACACGATGAGCGCGACGTCGTTCTTCTTGGGCTTGATGCCCGAGGGGACGCCGGAGAATTTGTAACCTTGGGGGAGCTTCACGAGTGCCTCGACAGATGTGAGAAACCAAGCGCGCGCGGGTGACCGAGCATCAGGTTCATGTTTTCGACGGCCTGACCAGCCGCGCCTTTGAGCAGGTTGTCCACGGAGGCCGTGAGCACGCAGAAGCCGCCAACACGGCCCTCGGAGGCGACCCCGATGGCGCACTGGTTCGTGCCCACCACGCGGCGCAGCGACACCTCTTCGGGCGTGTCCGCGATGGTCACGAACGGATCGGTCGCGTAGTCCTCGCGCAGCATGTCGGTGAGCTCCGCGGACGTCTTTGCTTCCAGCAGGCTCGCGGTGATCGTGGCGAGGATGCCGCGCGGCGTCGGCAGGAGGTGCGTCGTCAGGCAGACGCGCACGGGCTCCTCGCCGACACGGCCGAGCGCGGCCTCGATCTCCGGGATGTGCTGATGGCGGAGCACCTTGTACGGGCGCATGTCGTTGGCGAGCTCGCCCAGGCTGTAGGTCTCGTCCTTCTGCCGACCCGCGCCCGTGACGCCGGACGCTGCGGACACGATGAGCATCTTCGGGTCGAACAGGTGGCGTCGAACGAACGGCGCGAGCGCGGTGACGATGGCGGTGGCGTAGCAGCCCGGGTTCGCGACGAGCGGCGCGTCCACGACGTCTGCGGAGAAGAGGGCCGTCATGCCATAGGGCGAGGCCTTGCGATGCGCGTCGGAGAGATCCACCACGCGCAGACCGCGTGCGACCAGGTCCTTTGCGAGCGCATGCGCGGGCTCGGCGGGAACGGCGAGAAACGCGAACATGCCCTTCTTCGCAGCGGCGAGCGCCTCCTCCGTGCGCACGAAGCGCGACGAGCCGTGCGACGCCATGCCAGTCAGCGACGGCAGCGGCTTCCCAGCGTGAGTGTCGCTGGCGGCTGCCACGATGCGCACATGGGGGTGCTGAGAGAGGAGCTTAATGAGCTCAACCCCGGAGTACCCCCCAGCGCCAAAAACGACAACGTCCGTATGCATGAAACGCGCATGTTTATGCGTCGCCCCAACATCAAGCAAGCGGAAACGCCTCTAGTTCACGAGCGCGCAGCGCGAGATCGCGGACCCCCACCGCCCCAAAAAACGCTGACAGCGTCGCATGGGGCGAGAGCCGCCCGTCAGGCAAGGCTTCGAGCGAGCACGGAGCGGAACGTACTCTTGTCTCACGATCCCGCACATCTTGCTTGCACTCTACATGCGGTCATGATCAGAGGCGCTCATGGAA
>JANXLV010000114.1 GCA_025355005.1 Myxococcales bacterium
GTCGGCTTCGGTTTCTCGGGGAGCGTCTACCAGGACCCGGGCCGCGCGTTCTTCGCCGTCGGGTACCCGGAGAACCGGCTGCTACCGGCAGGAAACGACGCTTTTTCCACGTTTTTAACGGTCGGCGTGGGCTTTGGACGCTGACGATTTCGTGGGTCGGGCCGGGCCACGCTCCCCTCATAATGTGGGCCGGTTGCAGCGAATCCTTGACAACCCTTGCCGATCCTTAGTTAGCTGGCGGCGCTCGCTCACCGCGCTGTATGGATCATGCGGGATGATTTGGTGATCGAGAGTCTTCCCGTCTTTGACTCCTGAAATGTGTTTGGAGGGATCATGAAGAGCGGATTCGCATTTATTCTCGCGGCGGCGATGGTTTCGGGAGCCCTGTTCGGCTGCTCGTACGGTGGTGTTGCAACGGTTGGTGACAAGGTTGTCATCGCCCGTAACGACTCCTTCCTCTACGGCGCCCTCCGCAAGGTCTTCGTTTGCAAGGTTGCGGACAGCGGCGTTTCGTCCTGCGCCTCGGCCGACGCTCCCTGAGCGTCTTAACGATTACCCACAAAAATTTTACGGAGATTGATCCCATGAAGAAGGTCCTTTTTGCCTTGGTTGCGGTCCCCGCCCTCGTTGCGGCCACGGGCTGCGCGTACGGTGGTCTTACTGGCGTCGGCACCGACAAGGTTGTCGTCACCCGCAACGATATGTTCCTGTACGGCGCGCTCCGTCAGGTCTTCGTTTGCAAGGTCGCGGACAGCGGCGTTTCGAGCTGCCAGTCGGCCGAGTCGCCCTGAGCCATTCGCGCTCGTGTCTAACGGCGGCGTGACGCTCGTTCGATTCGCGACCACGTTCGCTCTGCTTCTACCGGTCCTCGCGTGCAAACGCGAAGCTGCAGCCACGTTCGGGGAACCGACGGGGCTTCAGTTATCGGTTGACGGAACGAACGTACAAGTCGCAATCGCCACCAGCGGTGGCGCTTCGAACGGAACTAGCGTCACGTCGTCGGTCAACACGATCGCATCTGGATTTCACGGCGCGCTCAAAGCGTGTCCGGAGGCCGTGGCCTTTCTCAAGAAGGGTCAGGGCTTTCGTATTCAGTTTGCCGTATTGGATGGGAACGCTGTCGTCGACAAGTTCCCGAGTGAAGCTCCCGTGGTCTGCGTTCTGAAGGCGCTCCACGGGAAATCTCTTTTTGTAGCCGGTGAGGGCGGAGCCGCGCCGACGGGTCGGTTCAACCTCCTGGCCGAGATCCGTCAGGGTCCTTAGCCTTTGAACACGCGCGCTTTCATTTTTCGCGCTGGAACGACCTGCGCGCTCGCACTGAGCGTCGTCTCGATCGTGACCACCGTGCGTGCCGCGGATGCACCGCCCGCATCGCCCGCATCGCCTGATGCCAGCGCAAGCGCAACAGCCGAGGCGAGCACGCCGCGCAACGCGCCGCCGCCATCCGCGCCATCTTTTTTCGTCCCGCCTCCACCGCCGGGACCAACGACACCACCACCAGCGCCACCAACGCCGACCACCGAGCCGGTGAACCCGCTCGCTCCGCCGACGATGGTGTTGCAGCCCATGCAGCCGCTCGTGCTCGATCCGAATACGCAAGCGCGCCCCAACGCACGAGCAAACTTGCCCGTCCAGGCGATGCGCCCGGAGATTCGTGTCACGACCTGGGACCTGAACCTCGACTTCGGGTACGGCGCGGTGATCGACACGCCCGAGAACCGGCCCTCGTATTTCATGCGCGCGCGCGCAGGCGTCCTCCATGTGCGCGACGACTGGTTCTACACGGCCGGGCTCACGTACGATCTCGTGAAGGTCTTTCGTGTGGGCGGCTACGACGCGACGAACTTCGGCATCCAGCTCGAGGCGATGCACATCCAGTACGGTATCTGGGGACAGGTCGGCGGCCTCGTCGACTTCTCGGGGCACGGCGGCGTTGCCGTCGCGGCGGGATGGAGCCTCTTCGGCGTCGAGTACCAGGCGCGCACCTACGAGGACCTCGGCCCAGTGCAGGCGGTCTACGGCAAGATCCGCATCCCGGTGACGATCATCTATCACGCCGTGGTGAAGAAAGACCTCTAGCGGGGACGACGTGTTCACACCGCTCTTGCGAGCGAGTATCGTGGGAGGGCTTTTCCCATGACTTCTGGAAACGACAAGCCCACCTCACAGGATGGGCAGGCGCGAGCATCGCGCGATCCGAGCGACGTGGCTGGACCCGCGTCGCTTCTCAACCTTGTCATCTCCGATCGGTACCGCATCGAGAAGCTCCTCGGCGAAGGTGGCATGGGCGCCGTCTATCAGGCCGAGCACACCCTCATGCGCAAGCGTGTCGCCATCAAGGTGCTCCACGCTGAGATGAGCCGCATGCGCGAGGTCGTCGCGCGGTTCGAGCGCGAGGCGATGGCCGCCGCGCACATCGACCACCCGAACGTGGCCGCGGCGACGGACTTCGGCAAGCTCGACGACGGCTCGTTTTTCCTCGTCCTCGAGTTCATCGAGGGCGTGAGCCTCCGGCAGCTCGTCTCGCAAGGGCGTCTCCCGCTTTCTCGGGCGATTCACGTCACACGTCAGATCGCGCAGGCGCTGGTGCGCGCGCATGCGCTCGGCATCGTTCACCGCGATCTGAAGCCCGAGAACGTCATGCTCGTCGATCGCGACGGCGATCCCGACTTCGTGAAGGTGCTCGACTTCGGTATCGCGAAGGTGCCCGTTGGCGACATCGCGGAGGCGGGCAACACGTCGCGCCAGTCCGACTCCGCGCAGCCGGTGCTCACGCAGGCCGGCATGGTGTACGGCACACCGGAGTACATGGCGCCAGAGCAGGCGCTCGGCAATCCCGTGGACGCGCGTGCGGACATCTACGCGCTCGGGGTGATGTTCTACGAGATGCTTACAGGCTCCCGTCCGTTCGACGCCGAGAGCAAGGTGAAGATCCTGGGCATGCAGGTCACAGCGCCCGTGCCGTCCATGAACGAGCGCTCGCCGGAGGCGAATATCCCGCCCGAGATCGAGGTGCTCGTGAAGAAGCTCCTCGAGAAGGAGGCGGAAGAGCGCGTCCAGGATCCGAAGGAGCTCCTCGACTCCCTGCAGAGCATCTCGATCAACCTGGTCGCGCAAGGGAAGCTCGATCCCAGCGCGCTCGCGTCTTCAGGGCCTTCGTCCACGCAGGCGCCGATGAGCTTCGTCGGCGTATCCAACAGCGGCGCGCTCGGCGTGGCACCCACCGCCGCCGTCATTGCGCTTCCGTCTGCAAGCGGCAACGTGAAGGTCCCGGAGTCCGTGGCCGCCGCGGTGCGCGACAGGCCCAAGGCGCTCATCATCGGCGGCGCGGTGGTGGTCGTTGTGTTGCTTGCGATCGTCGGCGTTGCGGTGGTCAGCAGCGGCGGCAAGACCACAACCTCCGATGCGGGTGCTGTCGCACTGCAGAGCGCGTCCGCCTCCTCCTCCGGGTGGGCGGGCACGCCACCGCCACCGACGGATGATCGCGTGCACGACGGAATTCAATCGGTGGACCGCGGCGACTATGGCAGCGGCATCGACAAGCTCTCTGGCCTTCCGGAGGAGCTCAAGACCCGACCCGAGGTCCGCCGCGCGCTCGCCACCGCATACAATGCGACCGACAAGAACGAAGAGTGCATGGTGGTCATCACCGCCTGGCTCGATGACACCGCTGACGCGGGCGTGTCGCCGGTTGCGGGCGAGCAGAAGGTTCGCATCATGATCCGCGACTCTGCGATCTCGGCCAACGCCGTCGCCGCGGATCTGGCGTTTGCGCTGCTCGAGAAGCACATGGGCACCGTCGGCCTGGATGATCTTTACGACATCGGATACGGGCTCTCCGGCCAGTACAACGCGAAGGCGAAGGAGCGCGCGCGCAAGCTGCTGAAGCGACCCGACCTGCGGGCCAAGATGACGTCCGCGCTGAGCGTGACCCTGGATCTGGCGGTCGCGGGCCAGAGCTGCAAGGTGAAGGACTTCCTCGAGCGCGCGCAGACGGATGGTGACGGGCGAACCGTCGCGCTGCTGAAGGCGCTCCTCGCGCGCGTGCCCACGGGCTGGTTCGGCAAGAAGGACGCGCTCCAGTGCATCCACGACGGTTCGCTGCAGAAGACCATCAGCGTCATCGAGGCGCGAATGAAGAAGGAATAGGCTCGCGCGGTGACGTTGCCCTCAAGTTCGACCCTCGCCGGCCGTTCCGTCGGCAATGAACCACAAGAAACTACGAGCGGTCACAGCAGCCTCCTTCGTCGCCTTCACGGCCATCGCGTGCCAGGCGTTTGCAGGTCCGACGACCACACCGACCAAGACCGTGCCCATTGCAGCGACGACTCCCGCCAGTACCGCGGTCACGAAGCCTGGTGAAAAGTCGCCGACGCTGCTCCCTGCTGCGATGATCGTACCGCAGCCGTCAGCGCCGTTGACGCCGCTCCCGGTGGTGTCCGCCACGAAGTTCTGCGCCACGGAGGGCGTCGTCGGCAAGAACGGAAACCTGATGCACGTGGACGTGGGCGCGATGCGCGGCTTCCTCTCCACCGATCGCAGCCGCACCGCGGAGGTGGAGTTCACCTACCGTGGGGCGAGCAAGGACACACAGCCGCTCCTCAGCGGCGAGATCAGGCGGCAGATCGGCCTCAAGCTGAAGGCGCAGGACACGTGCAACGTGGTCTACGCGATGTGGCATGTCGCGCCGACGCCGCGCCTCTCCGTCGCCGTGAAGAGCAACCCCGGCAAGAACACCTACGCCGCGTGCAAGGACCAGGGCTACATCAACGCGACGCCGTCGATGACGAAGGACGTGCCAGCGGTCGTCGCTGGTGTCCCGCACACGATGCGCGCGGAGCTCGACGGACAGAAGCTCAAGGTGATCGTCGATGGCTCGCTCGTCTGGGCGGGGTCGTTGCCACCGGAGGCTGCGGTCATCGACGGTCCTCCGGGAGTCCGTTCGGACAACGGCACCTTCGACTTCCAGGTGCGCGTACCCAGCGGCGCAGCGGCCGCGCCGCCCTGCAACTAGCGGACGCTCGCGTGACGACCAGCCGCCTCAGGCGGCGTTCTTCTTCCGACCGCCGGGCGGCGGAATCGACGGGTTGGGGTGTGCGATCTTACCGGCGCTGATCCGCGCAGCTTCCACGATGTTCGCGGGCTCGTCGAAATTGGCGGGGGCCACGTGACGGACCTGCACGCTGTCGCGCAGGACGTCCACGGCCCCCGAGAGGACCTGTTCGACGTGGACGGGCACGTCGCGCACCTCCTCGGCGCCGTGCCGCATGCGCTGCCAGAGGGTGGGCTTCTTGCCGGTGGTCCAGCCGTGGAAGCCGCTGGGCGTCCACCGCGTCTCGTTCCAGCCGAGCCAGAAGAGTCCTACGGGCACGTCGCCGAAGATCGCGGAGCGCACCAGCAGCACCATGAATCGACGGACGCGCGAGAGGAACGCCACGCGCACGCTGCGGCCCTTGATGAGCGTGGACTCGGGCGCGAACTTCGTGATGTTTCCAAACAGGAACACGTCGTGGATGACGCCGGTGAACGTGGTCCAGAAGCTGAAGACCAGCGTGTAGAGCGGCGCGAGCGGGATCGCGAGCAACAGGCGCCAGTTCTTGCGCAGCTCACCGTTCATCGCGAGGGCCATCGTCGTCCAGAGCACGTAGACCGAGAGTTGCAGCGCGATCGCGAGCCCGATGCGGTTCAACGTGCTGCCCTGCATCATCGCGAAAGGCACCTGTACGTAGTAGTACGCCCCGAAGAACACGTACTTCATCATGAGTGCGACGACACCGACAGCGCACGCGCCAAGATCCCAGTGGTACCAGAAGGAGCGCGAGAAGCGGCCCGCCACCTCGATGCGCGCGGTGTTCCAGCGCACGCGCTGCTTCCACAGCGTCTTCAACGTGGTCGGTGACGACGTGTACACGCGCGCCTCCGGCTCGTAGCGCAATGCGCGATCGACGAAGAAGCTGCGGAGCGCGTAGTAGACCGCGTGAAGCGGTGTGCGTGGCGCGTCGAGCGTGAACCGCCCATTTTCCCAGCGCGCGATGATGGCGAGGAACGCGCTCACCGTGTCGTCGGTGTCGCCAGCCATCAGCTCCGGGATCGGCTCGGCGTTGCTCAACGAGAACTTCGGCGGCGCGAACCCGATCCACCACTTGAGCCAGTCCGTGATCGCGAGCGTTCGCATGAAGCCCATGTACTTCGGGCCCGAGAGGAAGATGTCCGACCAGATGCAGTAGAGGACGCCGGTGGTTCCGCTCAGCGGGAAGGGACGCTTGTTGTGGCGCGCCACGTTCGTCACCAGGTACTCGCGCGCGACCTGGAGGCTGACCTGGCCCTCGACGGTGAAGAAGTTTCGGAGGCCCTTCCAGTACGCGTTGCCGCGCACGTAGAGGTTGCCGGCCACGGCGCGTCCAGGGCTGCCGGTGATCGGGTTCCTCATGCAGAGGCGTCGCGCGATGTGTTCGAGCGCGCGCGGGCCGAGGTCCGCGTCGGCGTCGGTGCTGAAATAGATCTTCGGAAACTCCGCGTGCACGCCGCCCGCAACCAGCTCGTGCATGTACTGCACGCCCTGCTCGATGGCCATCGGCTTGCCGCCGCGCAGCTCACGGCCAGTGAGGTAGAGCCACACGCCAGGCGCGAGGTCCTTCTGCTTCTCGGCGATCCATCTCTCGAGCCCGCGATACAGCGGCTCGGCCTCCAGATAGCCATCGATGCTCGCGATGATGGTGAGCTCGCCCGGGTAGTCGTTCTGCGTGACGTTCTCGATCGTGGCCTTTATCGCCTCGATCTCGTCCTCCTGTCTGAGCAGCGACGGGATGATCAGCAGGCCAGACGGCACCGGCGTACGCGGAGCGTTGCCAGCCGGGCCACGGATCGCGCGGAGCAGCCAGTGCCGCGGGAACAGATAGTAGTAGTCGAAGAACATCAGGCAGAACGCGAACGCAAATCCTCCGAGTGGCGTGGAGAAGATCGTGGTGAGTTGTTTGAACGCGAAGAACATCGCGGCTCCGTTCCCTTGGATTGGTTCGTGGACCCGCGCTACTTGAGGCGCGCGAGGCGGTCTTCGGACTTCTTGTTTGCGAGCGCGACCGCGGCGGACTGCGGCCGCACGCGCAGGGTCTTCGACTTCGCGACATGCGGATCGCTGAGACTCATCGTGGCGTACTGTCCACGCGTGGGTGTGCCCCACGGGTCCGGGAGGATCACCTCGCCGGGCAGGAGCTTCGTCACCTGTCCCACCGCCTTGCAGTGGAAGAGCCCCCAGATGCAGTCGTAGATCGGCGCGCCGCTCTCCACCCCGTCCATCTGCGTGTATGGCACGAACGCGACGGTCAGGTTCTGGCTCGCGGCGGTGAACGTGGGCCGCTCCTTCAACTGCCCCGTGAGCTCCTCGATCATCTTGAGCTCCTCGTCGAGATGCACCTTCTCCGCGATCGCGGAGCGGCGCTCGGCCTTCAGCTTTAGGATCTCGGTCGAGATGCGGACGAGCTGGTCCTGGAGCATGAGCATCTCGGGCGTTGCGATGTGCGCCCCGCCGCCAGAGCGAAGCGCCTGTTGCGTGAGGTTGACCTGGCTCATCGTCACCTCGGTGACGTAGCGCGAGCGGTCGTTCTCGATGAGCGCGAGCTTCATCTGGCTCAGTGTCTGCTTCTCGCGCGCGTAGTCGGCCTTCGCCGCGAGCCCCGCGTCGAGGTCCTTCTTGATCTGGACGACGAACGCCTCCTGCGCCGCGATCATCGCTCCGAGGTCCTTGCGCTGCGTGGACAGCGCCTGCAGATCACTGGTCCCCGCGGAGGCCTGCTTCGTCGTGAGCGCAGCGGTGAACTCGAGGCCGCGCGCGGCGGAAGTCTTCAGCTCCTCCAGCTCCGCGATCGCCTTGTCGGACGCCTCGACGATGACGTCAATCTCCTCTCGTCGGGTCGTCACCTTGAACCGCTCGGCGGTGAGTGTTGCCATCGAGAGCTTCGCCTGGATCACCAGGTCGCTGTCGGGCGAGAGCGCGCACGGGGCGACGAACTCGTCGGTCGCGACCCGGTAGACGCCATCGCCCACGTACGCGATGGCGGCGACGACGCCGCACAGGGTCGCGAGCGAGAATATGCGGCTCTTGATGGTGGGCCGATCGTTCGGGGTGGCTGCGTTGCTCATGCTCACTTCTCCTGGATGCGTCCGAGCTCGCGGATGAGCCCTTCGAGGAATGCCTTGTCCGATGCTGCGCTGACGAGCTCGAGATCGATCATCGCCAGCGCCTGTGGCGCGAGCGTGGACTCCGACTGCGCCAGTGACGTGCGGCTCGCGACGAGGCTCCCGATCCGCGCGTTCACGACGGCGAGCTCCGTGCGGGCCTGGGTCGAAGCGCTTGTCACATGCTGCTTCAGCACCTCGAGCTGGCGCGGCAGCTCGTAGCGCGCTGTCTTGAGCTCCTGCTCACGCGCCTCCAGGTACCGCGCATCGTCGCGACCGTGCCAGTACTGCCCGACGTTGTAGCTGAGCTGCACGACGCCGAACCAGTCGTCCTTCGTCCCGGGCGCAATGGGCGGGAGATAGCCGCCCGTCACGTTCACCTCCCATGGATCGATCGCGCGGATGCGGACCAGGTCGCGCTCGAACCTGTTCGTGTTGCTCTGGACGTCTCGCGCAAGCCTGGTGAGGTCGGCGCCGCTCGCGTCGAAGCCGGTCGCCGTGAGACGCTCCACCTCGCCGCGTACCTGCGCGCGCGTCCGCTCGAGCAGCACGACCTTCGTCCGTACTCCCTCCACCTCGACGAGCGTCGATGTCTGCGCGGCCAGGCGCTCGAGCATCTTCGCCTCGATCGCGTCCCACCCTGCCTTCTGCGAGTCGAGGACCCGGAGCTGATCGCGCAGCGCGCCGAGCCGCCCGATGTCTGGCGCGTGGAGCACGAGCTCCTGCGCGCTGATGATGCTCTTGTGGGCGTCGCAGTCGGACTCGCCCGCCTGGTCGACGATGACACCCTTGTAGATGTTGCTCGGCGAGAGCGTGACACCGGCGCGGAACTGGTAGGCGGAGCCGCTGCTGGTGGGATCCAGCTGACCGCCTTTCTGCAGGCCGCTCGGCAGCTTCACGCCTTCCACGCGCACCGTCGGTGCGTAGAGGAGCGCGGAGTCAGAGCCGGCGCGCGCGCGCGCACGAGCGCAGTAGCTGTCCTCGGCGCGTGCCGCCTGCGGAGCGATCAGCGTGAGGAGCGACACGAGCCCGAGAGCCGTCGGGCGAATCTTGGCAATGCGTGGGTTCATCCAGGACCTCGGGCGAGCCGCCTGTGAAGACGGTTGCCCGATCGAGTGCAAGCGGCTTGCCACGCGCCGGCCCGCTCTTTTCGCGCCGTTTTCCCCTCGCTCGTCATCCCGATGACGGGGGGTGGACGGCGAGCGTCAAGGCGACGACTTCGGGCGCTCGTCCGGGCCTCCGTGGTGTAGAACCAACGCCATGGCCACCGAGCGGACCGTCCGCGACGCACTGCCTTTTGCCCTCGCCGAGACCGAATTCCCGGAGCTTGGCGTGAAGTACGAGGGCAAGGTGCGCGACAACTATTCGCAGCCCGACCACACGCGGCTGCTCGTCGCGACGGATCGCATCAGCGCGTTCGATCACGTCCTCGGGACCGTGCCCTTCAAGGGGCAGGTGCTCACGCGGCTGTCCGCGTACTGGTTCGAGCTCACGAAGAGCGTCGTGCCGAACCACTTCCTGGGTCTCCCGGATCCGCAGGTGCTTCGCTGCGTGGAGTGTCAGCCGATCATGGCCGAGATGGTCGTGCGCGCGTACCTCACCGGCACGACGTCGACGAGCATCTGGACCGCGTACGAGAAGGGCGCGCGAACCTTCTGCGGGTACGCGCTTCCCGACGGGATGAAGAAGAACCAGAAGCTCGCGCGCCCCATCCTCACCCCCGCGACGAAGGCGCCCAAGGGCGAGCACGACGTCTCCGGGTCGCGCGCCGACATTCTTGCGACCGGGCACGTGTCCGCCGCGGACTTCGACGGCGCGGCGGCGCTCGCGATGAAGCTCTTCGACGCGGGGCAGCGCGCGTGCGAGGAGCGCGGCCTCATCCTCGTCGACACCAAGTACGAGCTCGGCAAGACCAGGGACGGCAAGATCATCGTCATCGACGAGATCCACACGCCCGACTCCTCGCGCTTCTGGATGCGGAGCACGTACGAGGAGCGGTTCGCGTCCGGCTTCGATCCGGAGCCGCTCGATAAGGATTTCGTGCGCCGCTACTACACCGGCATCGGCTACAAGGGCGACGGTCCGCCGCCGCCGTTGCCGGACGACGTGCGCGTGGGCGCCGCGCTCCGCTACATCGAGGCGTTCGAGCGGATCACGGGCGAGTCGTTCGTTCCGGACACCGCGCCGCCGGCAGCCCGTATTCGAAAGAACCTGAGAGGAGCGTCATGAGCAAGAAGGCCACCGTGCTCGTTCGGTTGAAGTCGGAGGTCCTCGACCCGCAGGGGGACGCCGTGAAGCGCGCGCTCGCGCGACAGGGCTTCTCGGGCGTCGTGAGCGTGCGGATCGGCAAGCTCATCGAAATCGAGCTGGAGGACTCCGCCGCCAGCGCTGGCCTGACCGAGAAGCTCCAGAAGATGTCGGACGAACTCCTCGCGAACCCGGTCATCGAGGACTACGAAGTTTTAGTGTAGCATGCACGCATTTTGCGTCTCGAGGCGCCGCGTCACATCGAGAAGGGCGTGGGCATGAATAGCGCCAGGAAGAGCAGCAACGTGACGACGGCGATCGTGGCGCGCGCCGGACCAAGCCGCTCGTCGCTGACCTCGGGGTGATCGAACAGGCCGTGGGGGCGGAATACGCCGCGCGTGCGCTCCAGGAAGATCATCACGCCCAGCGCGACTGCGAAGCCGGCCCACGCCGCGATGGACTTCGCGCCGCCCACCTTCGCGTAGCCCGGCAGCATCACGAGCGCTGCCGTGATCGCGATGCGCAGCGTCGGTGAAAGCACGGCGGCTCGCCGGTCCTTGCGCGACAGCGTCCCGAGGATCGCGAGCATCTGGAACCAGGTGAGCCAGAACAGCGAGCCCTCCACGCGCGCGCCCAGCACAGCCCATCCGTCACCCGAGCGCAGCGACAGGACGGTCTTCACGAGCACCGTGCCGCAGAAGAACAGGAACACGACGCGGTGGATGTTGCGCGCGAAGCCGTCCTGACGCTTGCCGAACAAGGCGTACGCGACGTGCCCGCCGTCCAGCTGGCCGACCGGCAGCAGGTTGATCATCGTCACGAACATCCCTGCCCATGCCGCGAACGCGAACGGCGAGAGCAAGAGCGTGTGCCCCGCCGGCAGGTCTGGTACGGCCAGACGATCGAGCAGCGTGAGCAAGAGAGAGTCCCCTAGCTCCACGCCGCCGCCCGTGGAAACCGGGATGATCTTCGAGTGGCACGCGCCGTAGTAGTAGATGGGGATCGCAAGGCACAGCCCAGCAAGTGGGCCCGACGCGCCGATGTCGAGCAGCGCGTGCCGCGTGGGGATCTGTCCGCGCATCCTGATGACGGCGCCCATGGTGCCGAACGGTGACAGGAACGGGAGCGGGATGAAGAAGGGGAGTGACGTGTCCACCTTGTGGATGCGCGCAGCGATGTAGTGACCGAACTCGTGCGCGAGCAGGATGGCGAGCAGCGACACCGTGAACTCCGCACCGTGCACCAGCGCAGCGCGGGTGGCGAACGCAGCACGAAGCGCGTCCGTGAAGGTCGCGCCTTCACCAGCGTTCACGGACTCGTCGCCCAGCGTGGAGGTCGCGAGCACGCTCATCACCGTGAGCAGGAAAAGCACGAGGTTTCGCCGCCACGGCTGCGGCGCGGGGATCTCGGCGACGGCGTCAGGCTCGCGCGCGTAGGACATCGGCGAATGCCTCCGTGAGCCTGTCGAGCTGCGGCGCGATCCGCGCGTCCATCACTCCCAGATCCGTGTCCAGCAAGAGCGAGCCAGGCGACAGCGTGTCGTCCGCGATGATCTCCACCGCGCCATCCTTCATGCCCAGGTCGCGGAGGCGCGCAGTGAGCAGTGGCGCGTCCGTCGGATGGGCGCGGATCTTCGCGCGCCGTGCCCCGCGCGCCTCACGCAGCGCCACTGCCGCAAGGTCGACGATGCGTTCGGGTGCGAGCGTGAGCTCCGCGCCGAGCAAGCGCTCCGCCAGCATCCGCGCCAGCTGCGTGGTCTGCGCGAGGTCGCGCTCGGCCCGTTCGGTATCCTCGGCGCGCAGCGCGATGAACCCGGCGGCGAACCTCGCGACCTCCCTCTCACGCGCGTCCTTCACCGCGTCCTCAGCCACGCGCGCGACCTTGCGCTGGCCCTCGGCGAGCTCGGCCTCTGCACGCGTGCGCGCGTTCGCGATGATGCGCGCGGCCTCTGCATGCGCCTCCACCAACGTCGCGGGCAAGCGACGTGGCGCTCCGCGATTCCCCAGATCGAGCGACGTGGGCGCGTCCGCGTCCACATGCTCCTTCGGGAAGGCTCCCTTGATGACGCGCGCGCGGGTGATCACGTTGCGCCCAGCTCCAGCTCTTCCAGAGCATGCGCCAGCCGCGCAAGCTCCGCGCCGAGGGCCTTCGCACGGGTGGCTCGCTCGGGGCTTCGCAGCTGGGAAACCAGCGGCTCGGCCAGGTGTCGCACGTCTTCCGGAAGGCCCTCGGACGGATCCTCCGCGCCGAGGAGCGACGACATCGCGACATATGAACGCTGCCAGCTCACCCGGTGATCCTATGCGCGCGCCGCGTGCTTGACGAGCGCGTAGGCGCCGTTCTTTTCAACCACCCGCCCATCCGCGACCAGCTTGTCCACGTGCGTCTCCAGCGAGAGCATGGCGATGGGGAAGATCGCGATGGATACGTCATCGTAGACGTCGGGCAGGAGCGCTGCGAGCGTGCGCGTGCCCGAGGCCTTCTCGAGCGCCGTGAGCACCTTGCGTTCTCGCTTCAGCCGGTGATCGATGTAGTGTGCAAATAGTTTCGACGGCTCGTCGATGGGCTCACCGTGCGCGGGCAGCGCAAGTCGCGCGCCCAGGTCGCGCAGCCGCGCGAGCTCTGCGAGGTACACGCGCATGTCGCCGTCGCCGCGCGCGATGAGGATGGTGCCCACGCTCGCGACCATGTCGCCTACGACCACCGTGCCGCTCTTCTCTTCCAGGAGACACACGTGACCCGGCGCGTGCCCCGGCGTTATCAGCACGCGCCATGACGTGGGCGTGGGCCCATCCAGCACGATCTCCTCGCCTTCGCGCAGACGCACGGCCACGTCCGCGTCCAGGCGCAGCGCGGTCTCGTCGCTTGCCCACAAGGGAAGCGCGAGCGCCTCCGAGAGGAACTTCGCGCCGCCGATGTGATCAGGGTGATGGTGCGTGGCGATGATGCCCTTGAGCACGCGCCCTTGCGCGCGAAGTCCCTCTGCCCATTCCACGAACGCGCGACGCTCACCGTCGTAAGGCGTCGCCGGCTCCACGAGGAGCACCTCGCGGCTCCCGAGCGCATAGCTGTTCGTGTGCGTCGCCGGCGGAAGAGTGGGCGTCTCGGCCGGAAAAAGCGCAATGGTGCGCGAAATCTCGCGAGGCCGAATCATCCCGAACCTTCCGCTTCAGACGCGTTCGACGAGGATCGCGAGGCCTTCGCCGCCGCCGATGCAGATCGACGCGATGCCGCGCTTCTTGTTCTGATCCTTCAGCGTGTGGAGCAGCGTGGTGACGATGCGCGCGCCGCTCGCGCCGATGGGGTGACCCAGGGCGACAGCGCCGCCACGGACGTTCACCTTCTGGCGATCGATCTTCGTGAGGTCGGCGGAGACCATCGCGACGACCGCGAACGCCTCGTTGATCTCGAAGAGGTCCACGTCCGCGAGCGCGACGCCCGTCTTCGTGGCGAGCTCAGTCATGGCCTTCGCGGGCGCGGTGGTGAACCACTCCGGATCCTGCGCGACGCTCGAATAGCCGACGATCTTCGCGAGCGGCTGGAGTCCGTGCTTCTTCACGGCGGCCTCGCTCGCGAGGACGAGCGCGCTCGCACCGTCATTGATCGAAGACGCGTTCGCCGCGGTGATGGTTCCGTCCTTCGCGAACGCCGGCTTCAGCGACGCGAACTTTGAAGGGTCACCCTTGCTCGGTCCCTCGTCGTCCTTGATGAGGAGCGCGTCGCCCTTGCGCTGCGGCACGCTCACGGGCTCGATCTCGGCTACGAACTGGCCTTCCTTCTGCGCGGACAGCGCCTTGCGGAAGCTCTCCTTCGCGAACTCGTCCTGGGCCTCGCGCGAGTACTTGTATTCTGCAGCGCACTTGTCGCCGCAGTTGCCCATGTGGACGTTCTTGTACGGGTCCCAGAGGCCGTCGAAGATCATCCCGTCCACCGCGGTCTGGTTGCCCATGCGGTAACCACTGCGTGCACCTTGCAGGTAATACGGAACGTTCGACATCGACTCCATGCCGCCGGCGATCACGATCTCCTGATCGCCCATGCCGATGGTCTTCGCCGCGAGCAGGATTGCCTGCAGCCCCGAGCCGCAGACCTTGCCCACCGTGGTGGCGGGGACCGTGTTCGGGATGCCCGCGAAGATCGCCGCCTGACGCGCGGGCGCCTGGCCGATGCCCGCGGAGAGCACGTTGCCCATGAACACCTCGCCCACGTCCGCCGCAGCGACCTTGGCACGTGCGAGCGCGCCCTTGATCGCCGTCGCGCCGAGCTCGGGCGCCTTGAGGCTTGCGAGCGCGCCCTGGAACGCGCCGATGGGGGTACGGGCAGCCGAGACGATGTAGACCGGGGGAAGTGCCATGTTCGAAACCTCTTTCGCCGGATATATAGTCGCGAGAGTGAAAATGTTCGAGCCCCACTTGCACGCACTGCGTCATCGGCGCCTGTTCGGCTTGTTTTGCGCTGCGCTGGCGATCGCGGCGGCCGCGGGGGCGTGCAGCTCGTCCGCTCCGACGGAGCCCGTTCCCACAGGCGATGGTGGCGACGACCTCGACGGCGGCACGCGGCTGGCGACCTGCCCCAAGACGGCGCCCGTCGCGGGCACGGTGTGTACGGCCCCCGAGGGCACCACGTGCGCGTTCGGCGTGTGCGACGGAATATATGCAGTATGCACGGGTGGAGTGTGGAGGCCGACCCCCGTGACGCCTGTGCCCTCCGGATTCCCCGAGGGGGTGCCTTCATCTGGCAGCCCCTGCCCCGCGTGCTTCTCCGCCGATGCGTCGCATCTCTACTTGCAACCGTGCGCCGCCGACGCGAGCGCAGTCCGTGCGAGCTGCGTCTCGGCGAAGTGGGAGCTCGTGGACGACACGTGCGTGATCGAAGCGGGCACCAGTGAAGGCGGCAGCGACGCGGGCGTTGACGCGATGAGTGACGCAGACGCGGGCGACTAGGCCTTCGACTTCGACCTCGACCTCGACCTCGACCTCGACCTCGACCTCGACCTCGACCTCGACCTGCACCTTCGCCAGTGTCCTTCCATGACTCCACCTGTGGCGCGTGAGTCACGGGGGATTGTGCAACCGCATACTGGCGTTCACGCGCCAGGGTGGCCAAATGCGGATCGGCCTGTTTTTCCCGTGTGGCACGCCGCCTGCTCTATGTCTCTCCACGCACGCCGCGACGCACCCCGCTGCCCGGGCGCGTGCCTCATCACCACACCAACAAGCCCCACCAAAAGGGAGTTTTCACCATGGCTCGCATCTCTTCGCTCGCCTCACGCCACACGTCCATCCCCCGTCTGGCGCGTCGCGCCTGGTCGCTCCCCTGCGCGCTTGGCGCTGCCGCTGCGGTTCTCCTCTCCGCGTCGTCCGCGCACGCGCAGGGGCCGGTGCCGGCGCAGCTGCCCGCGCCCGCCGGGGCTGCTCCCGCGCCCGTCGCTGCACCTGCGGCTCCTGCTGGTCGCGCCGTCACGGTCGTCAGCACTGGCGCGGATGGCGCGTCGACGATCATCGTGGCGCTCGGCGACCACTCGGGCATCGAGGGGCCGGACGCGGAGACGATCCGCGAGATCGTCGCGCACGATCTCGCGTCGCACCGCGCGCCGTCCGGCAACTACGAGGTCCGCATGGGAAAGCTCGGCTCGCGCGTCCTCATGGTCCTCGAGCGCCGCACCGAGGCCGGCATCGAGGAGCGCCACACGCTCATCACGGGCGTCGAAGAGGCCCCGATCGCCTCTCAGCGGATCGTGGACGCGATGGTCTCGAACAAGCCGCTCGAGGAGACGCAGAACGTCACCAACGTCCTCAGCCAGGAGGCGCGCACGCCGCTGCAGAAGCAGGGGCGTCCCGGCTTCGCGGGCGGCATCATCGGCGTCACGCCGGCGGGCATTCCCACGGGCGTCGGCGCAGGCGCGGAGCTCGGCCTCGTCTACGAGGCTGATCGCTTCGCCATCTCGGCCCACGGTCGCCTCGCGGGCGGTGGCTCTGGCGATGGCGCGAACTTCATGTATTTCAACCTCGGCGTCGGCGCTCGCTACTTCATCACCGACGGTGACGTGTCGCCCTACGTCGGCGGCGGGACGGGCTTCTCCGCGTACAACGCGAAGGCGAGCGACGGAAGCACCACGAGCTACGACGGCTCGTACTCCTACGCCCGATCGTACGAGGGCAGCGGCAGCGGCATGAACGTCTACGGCGAGGCCGGAATCGAGGCGTTTCGTACGCATCGCGTCTCGATGATCGCGGGCCTCCGCGCAGACGCTCCGCTCTTCGCCCTCTCGGACGGCGGCGACAAGCGCTACGTCGTCCCGATCTCCCTGAACGTCGGCATGGTCTTTAAGTGAAAGCCTTCAAGTGAAAGCCTTCAAGTGACGGGCCGCTTGCGCCCTGTCGCTGCCTGGATTAGGTAACGCATCCCTTTTTCAGGATCAAAATCGCCATGGCCGACACGAAGCTTGCCCAGTTCATCGCCACCAAGAAGCTCAACGCAGCGCGCATCCTTGCCGCTTCGCACAAGCTCGAGACCCTCAAGGTCGACGACCGCCGCGCCAAGCTCGCCCGCAGGGACGGCAAGAAGGAAGGCGCCGAGAAGAAGGAAGTCTCGAAGCCGCGCTCCGGCCGCCCCGTCACGCCGCGCGCATTCGCCGCAGCGCTGAGCGGCAAGGCGCCCATCAGCGGCCCGACCAAGCAGCGCATCCTTCGCGCCATCAACCACATCCTCGAGCAGAAGAAGGCCGAAAAGGTCGAGCTCAAGACGCTGTTCTGAAAGCCCTACCGGCCCTTCCCCCGACTCCCATCGCATCGATGGAGTGGAGGTAGGAGTCATCTGAGCAGGAAAGTTGGTACCGCCATCAGAAGCGTGCAGATTGCACGTTCATGGCGGTATTTGCATTCTCGGTCCTGGTCGTCGTGGTGGTCGCTGACGCACTGAATCTGGTGAATCGTCGTCGTCGCCGCGCCTGATGTCGGATAAAGTGCGTGGGGTGGGAAGTCTTTGAATGATCGTCGTGGCGGTCGCACCGGACTGTCTGTGGCGATTGCACTCGACCTTCTTCCTGCACCTCCGACCATGAGCGACGCGAAATCCTCCCCAGATCTCGCGCCCGTTCTTGTTGCCAAGACCAGCGAGGACACCGCGCTCGTCCAGCGCGCGGGCCACGGTGACGCCGCAGCATTCAAGGAGCTCTTCCGTCGGCATCGTTCGGACGTCGCGCGGCTCGTGTATCGGATGCTCGGCGCCCGCGGTGACCTCGACGACGTCGTCCAGGAGGTCTTCTTCCAGGTGTACCGCAGCTTGCCCGACTTCCGCGGCGACGCGAAGTTCACCACGTGGCTCCATCGCGTCACCGTGAACGTTGTTCTCATGCAGCGCCGCGCGCAGAAGTCCCGCCCCGTCCTCACGGAAGAGGCGCCGCAGGATCATGTCGCCGACGATCGCACGCGCTGGCCGGACGAAGACGCGGCGCGCCACGAGCGCATGCGCGCGTTCCGTCGCGTGCTCGATCGCCTCGCGGAGAAGAAGCGCGTGGTCTTCGTACTGCACGAGCTCGAGGGCATGTCGCCCGCCGAGATCTCCGAGGTCGTGGATGCACCCGTTCTCACGGTGCGCACGCGCCTCTTCTATGCACGACGCGAGATCGAGGAGATGATGGCACAGGAGCCGTCGCTCGCCTCGCTCGTGGACACGGACGGGCACAAGGGCGGGAGCCTCTTCTCCGAGGGTGAAACCCGATGAGCCAGCACGACGACAACATGAGCAAGCCCGAGCAATTGAAGAACGAGCAATTGAAGAACGAGCGATTCAAGAACGAGCTCCGCAAGGATGCAGGCCCGGACCTCGACTTCGACCGCATGGAAGCCGCGCTGATGGCGCGGGTATCCGCGGAGAGAGCGCGCCGCAAGCTGCGCTCGCGCGTCAGCATGGGCATTGGCGCGCTCGCCATGGCAGCGGCGGCAGCGCTCGTCATACGCTCGGGTGGTCTGCACATGGACTCGGTATCGCTCGCGACTCCAGGCCCGGACCAGAACGGCGCGTCGGGAACACCAGCGGATCCCGGCGCCGGTGCGCTCGAGTCCGGATCGGTCGTCTCTCTCGGCGCATCCCGAAACGCGCACGTGCTCGGACGTGGCGACAGTCTTCGTCGTGGTGACGAGGTCGAGACCTCGCGCGCCGTCTTCCGTGCGTCCGGTCGCGTCGTGTTCGCCGTCTCCGGTTCGACCGAGGCCGAGAGCGCGCGTGTGTCCGTCACCGAGACCGATCGTCCCATCGTGCTGTCGCTCGCGCGCGGCGTGGTGGAGGCGCAGGTCGACAAGGTGACCAGCGGCGAGGCCTTCGCCGTCGACGTCCCGAGCTCCGACTCGACCGAATCAAAAAGCGTTCGCATCGCCGTTCACGGCACGCACCTTCGTGTCGCGCGCAATGGCGGGCACGTGACGCTCGACCTTACGGAGGGCATCGTCAATGTCGGTCGCCCACCGAAGAGCGGCTCTACCTACGGCAAGCTCGTGACCGCACCTGCGCACGTGGAGTTCGACGTGGCGTCGCTCGAGACTTCCTTCACGATGACCAAGGACCTCGACAAGGTCCGCATCGCCGAAGATCTCTCGCCGACGCAGGCCTTTGCGAACGGGCCGCACGAGCCGCGAGAGCCGCTCGACCCTCACGCCATTCCGCAGGGCTTGGGGGCGCACAACGTCCAGCCGGTGTCGCCGTCGAACGCGAAGCCGGTGCCCGTGCAGGGCCCCGTCATCGCTCAGCAGACACAGGCGGCGAGCCCGAGCGCCCCGAAGGATCCCGGCGTCGTGCAAGCACCTGTCGAGCCGCGCGTGGATGCACGCACTGCGATAAGCGATGCCATCGCCAGCTGCGCAGAGGAGAAGCTCCGCAACACGGGAGAGCTCACCGTCACGCTCGCCAGCACCCTTACCCTTCGTGTGGGCGACGACGGATACGTGCAGTCTGCACGCTTCGAGCCCCCGCTCGATCCGGCCGTCCAGAAGTGCGCGGCGAGCACCATCTACAAGGTCCACTTCACGGAGCCGGCGCAGGGCGGACTTGCCAGCGTGACGATGCCGATCTCACTGAAGACGCCGTCTCACCAGTAGCCTCACCAGTAGCCGGCTCAGCCGGCTCAAACGAGAAGCCGGCTCAGCCGGCTCACCAGAAGCCTCACCCCTTCGCGTTGCGGGTGAGCTCCGTGATCACGTGTGTCTCGCGCGCGCCCAGGAGGCCGAACTGCACGCCCATGCCGCCGGGCTTGGTCCAGCGCACGACCGCGGGGAGCGAGAGCGGAGCGTGCTCACCGGGTAGATTCGTGACGACGACGATCTCCGTGTTGAACGCGGCGGGTGTCTCGGTCTCGATGAACATGCCGCCGACGGAGATGTCTCGGCCCACGCCGCCCAAGGCCTCATCGCTGCCCTTTCGCTTGAACGCGAGCGGCTGATTGAGCGTGGCACGAGGGAGAGAGCGGCGTTGTTCCACCACAAGGAATGGTACCATCGCGATCGTCGCGTGGGGCGGCATTCGCTTGAGATCCGGAGAAGAAAGACCAGTGAAGACGATCGGCAGGCGCTCCACATCATCAGCGGGTTCGCGGGCGCTGGCGCTCATTCCCGTTGTCTCGATGCTGGTCGTCGCCGCGTTCGTGCTGCCGCGCGCCGCGGATCCAGAGGAGATTCCGCTGCCGCACCCGGATGGTCGCGCGCTCGAGCAGACGAAGAAGGAGGACCTCGCCCGGATCGCGGAAGCGCACGGCACTCTCTCACCGCACTTGCTCAATGTGGGAACGGCGTTCAGGACGTTCCTCCACCTGGAGACCGAGCGAGTCACCACCGCACAGGCGGAGGTGGCGCGCAGGAGTCTGGATACGGCTGTGAGAAACGCCGCTGCCGTGGAGGGCGCGAAGGGGTTGCTCACACTGCGGGCCGTGCAGCTCGCCCACTTCCTCGATGCCGTCGACGCTTTCCAGGCGAGCGGCAAGGTGAACGACGAGCTCCTGGATCTCGGCGGCAACTTCGTGAAGCGCATGCGTGACGTCGGTTGGATCAGGGACCACGAGGTGCTCCTGCCTCCCGACGCGCAGCGAGCGGCCTACAAGATCATGTGGAACCAGACCATGGCCCTCGACCAGGCGCCGGAGTTCGCGCTGACGCTCGACGAGAACCGTGCCCTCTACGCCTTCTACATCTCGCACCCGATCGCGGAGTCCCGCCACACGGACTCGTTCTCCGCGCGGCGCAAGGAGGCGAAGGACGCACGGCAGTGCCATGACATCGCCCTCGCCGAGTCCGCCGCGCGAGAGTCCTGGCGGCTGGACAAGATCCGCCGCGTGGGCGCCCTGGATCCGGAGTACCCGCTGCAGCTCGCCCTGGGCGTTGGTCAATTTCGCGCGCACAACTACCCCGCCTCGGTGGAAGCGCTTCGCACCTATCAGCGCGCCCACGAAGAGGGCCCCTATGCCTCGCTGGTGCAGAGCTACATGCGCGCCGCCATCCGCGAAGCCGAGCTCGGGGATTGAGGCGCCGTGGAGTCCGCCCACACCGAGCCCCCCATCACCGTTCTTCTCATCGACGACGACACCGAGCTCGCGCGGCTTCTCCACGACTACCTCATGAGCCACGACGCGACGGTGAGCCACGTCACCGACGGCGCCGCGGGCCTTGCGTGGTTGGCAGAGTCCACGGTGGATGTCGTCTTGCTCGACGTCATGCTCCCCGGCGATGACGGCTTCGAGGTCTGCCGGAAGATCCGTGCTCGCTTCGCGGTTCCCATCGTGATGCTGACGGCGCGCGGCAACGATGACGATCGTATCGTCGGGCTCGAGCTCGGCGCCGACGACTACCTTCCAAAGCCGTTCAACCCGCGCGAGCTGCTCGCTCGCATCCGCGCGGTGCTCCGTCGTGCGCGCCCGCGCAAGGAAGGCGCGGAAGTGAAGGACCCCGCGACGGACAAGATCACCGTCGGTAACCTGGTGCTCTTGCCCGCGGAGATGTCCGTGCTGAAGGACGGCAAGCCGATCCCCCTGACCTCGTTCGAGTTTCGCGTCCTGCACGAGCTCGCGAAGCGCGCCGGCGAGCCGCTTCCGCGCGCAGACCTTGCCTCGGCTTTGACTGGCGAGCGCTACGATCCCTCCGTGGACCGGTCCCTCGACGTGCACATCAGCCACCTTCGCCAGAAGCTCGAGGACGACCCTCGCGACCCGCGGCGCATCAAGACGGTGCGCGGCGTGGGCTACATGCTGGTGAGGCCGTGAAGGCCAGGACGTCCGAAAGGCGCAGAGGGCACTTCGGTCGTTCACGTACGCTCTCCGCGCGCTTGTTCATCTGGTTCTTGAGCGCGATCGCGCTCGCGTCGATCTCCAGCGTGATCATGTTCCACCTGCTCACACCGGAGCCCGACGCTCCGGTCGCAGTCGTCTCGCGCGCAGTGGAAGGGCACCTCGCCAAGACCTGGGATGATCCGCCTGCGCGCGAGGCATACCTCCAGAGCCTGCGCGACACCACCGGGCTCGACCTCGTGCTGCGACCCGACCCCGACGTCCTTCCGCCCGGCCTGCGCCACAAGCGCGCGCGCGGCGTCGTGCTCGAGGGCAGCAGCGTCTTCATCCCAATATTCCGCGGCAACCAATTGCTGGGCGCAGTGGAGTACCGCGGCGCGGTGTCGCAGCGGCGTGGCATCTACTTTCTCATCCCGCTGATCGTCGCCATCGCCACGCTCGGCATCGGCGCGCGCCGCGTTGCGAAGCGTCTCTCGCGTCCACTGGAGGACGTCGCCCAGGCGGCGGAGCGCTTCGGTCGCGGTGAGCTCTCTGCGCGCGCGGAGGTCTCGCACAAGAACCGCCACTTCGTCTCGGACGAGATCCGCGAGCTGGGCACCGCGTTCGACTCCATGGCGGAGCGCATCGAGCGCGTCGTCACCGACCAGCGTGAGCTCCTCGCTGCCATCAGCCACGAGCTCAGAACACCCCTCGCGCGTGCGCGGGTCGCGCTCGAGATCGCGAACGACACCTCTGGCGAGAAGGAGAAGATTCGCCTCGCGGAGATCGAACGGGCGCTCGTCTCCGTGGACTCCATCCTGGACGACTTGCTCGCGCAGGCTCGTGCTGGGCTCTCCGACGTGAAGCGCACCTCGCAGCCGATCGAGCCGGTCGTGCGCCGCGCCGTCGAGTCCGACGACGCGAAGGGCGCGCACCTCACGATCTCCGACACCGCGCGCACCTCGCGCGTGCTCGTGGACCCGGCGCTCTTCGGACGGGCGCTGTCCAACGTTCTGCGAAACGCGCGCGCTCACGCCGGCGAGAACGCGCGAATCGACGTCGACGTCGAGGCCAAGGACGACACCGTCGCCGTGAGCATCACGGACGACGGCCCCGGCATCGACAAGGATCTCCTGCCCCGTGTCTTCGACCCCTTCGTGCGAGGCGACGTCGCGCGCACACCCTCCGCCAAGGCCGGGACAGGACTGGGATTGTCGCTGGTTCGTCGCATCGTGGAGGCGCACGGGGGGCACGTCTCCGCGGAGAACGTGGAGCGCGACGGCAAGGTCTTCGGTGCCAAGGTCACCCTGGTGTTGCCCATGGCGTCCCCGTCTCCGCTACAATCGTGAAGGCGAGATGAGCGGCGGGAAGAAAGCGATCGTCTGGCTCTTGCTCCTGCTCGCGGTGGCGAGCGGCGTCATCTATGGCGTCTTCGTGGACACATGGACTGTGAGCGAGGAAGATCCCCGACTGGGCGCGTCGCTCGCACCGAACGCGAGCGTCGGTGACTACGTGTTCGTCTCGCGCAGCTTCGGCGCGCGCCTCGGGTGGCTCGTTCGCTGCTCGGATCCGCTGAGCGCCGATCGCTTCGTCGTGGGTCGTGTCGTTGGCACCTACGGTCACGAGCTGTCGGTGTACGGAGGTCGTCTGTCGGTGAACCATCACCTCGCGTCCACCACCTCTTCGTGTCTCCAGACGCAGGTGGCCGTCTACAACCCGGCCATCGGCGCGGACGTGGACGAGTATTGCTCGTACGAGGAGGTCGGCTCCTCCCGTCATGCCACGCTGGCGATCCCCAACGCGGTGGAGACCAAGTTCGAGACGCGCGTCAACAACGGCCAGGTCTTCCTGCTCAGTGACAACCGCACCTTGCACTACGACTCCCGCGACTACGGTCAGGTCGACCCGAATACGTGCCAGCACGTTGTTTTTCGCGTGTTTGGGCCCAATGGCTGGACGGACTCGGACCATCGTTTGACCTTCCTCTACTGAAGGCTGGTAGGATCGCCGTCCTTCAATGGCGGTCGAGATCGGCATCGTTTGTGGGCAGTGCGAGGCGTACAACGTCCTCCTCTCCTCGACGTGTCTCTCCTGCAATCACTCGCTCGCGCTGTTCACGCACCAGAGCGGCGGGCATTCGATCTCACGCTCGCCCGCGCCGAGTCAGCAACGTCCCATCGCGCCCGCGCTGCAGCCCCGAGGCTCGCCCGGCGCCGTCGCAGCGAGCGCGAGCGGCTCGACCAGACCAGATGGTGGCGATCCCGCCGCCGAACCCCAAAGACCCCGGCGCTCTTCGATGGCGCCCGCCCCGCGAAAGACTCAGGAGGAGCTCATGGAACAAGCAAGGAACTTCGTGTGCCGCTCGTGCTCGACCCCCGTGCCGATGGGGCACAAGTTCTGCGGTCGATGCGGCGCGCCCGTTCCGCCCGAGATCCTGAGCGCCCGCACGCAGTTCTTCGGGCAGCTCCAGGCGCCCGGAAAGGCGAAGCTGATCCTCATCCGCGGCGAAGGCGTCGAGGGGCTCTCCTACCAGCTCAACGCCGAGCAGCACATCGTCGGTCGCAACGGACAGCTTGTTTTCCCGGATGATCCGTACGTGTCGCCGAAGCATGCGAACTTCTTCTATCGCCAGAACAAGCTCGTCGTGAAGGACGAGGGCTCGCTCAACGGCGTCTACATTCGCGTGCGCCAGCCGGTGGAGCTCGCGTCGGGCGACTTCTTCCTCGCGGGCGAGCAGGTCTTCCGCATGGACGCGACGGCGAAGGCGAACGATCAGCCAGGACCGGATGGAACCTTCTTCTACTCGTCGCCGAAGCACCAGACGCTCTTCCGCATCACGCAGCTGCTGCAAGGCGGCGCACCCGGCATGACCGTCTGCGCACGCGGCGCGTCGCTCCAGATCGGTCGCGAGGGCAGTGAGCTGAACTTCCCGGCGGACCTCTACATGAGCGCCAACCACTGCAAGATCGAGGAGTCCAGCGGCAAGTTCCAGCTGTCCGACGCCAGCAGCCGCAACGGCACGTACGTCCGCCTCAAGGCCGAGCGCGAGCTCGCACACGGCGACTACCTCTTCGTAGGCCGCAAGCTCCTCCGCGTAGAAATCACAGCCGCCGCGTAGAGACAGCTCTCAGCGGGTTTTTTTGGCTGGTTTGTCGGTCAGGCCGAGGGCTATTCGGGCGGCAGCAGCCAGCGACGTGATGAGGTCCATCGGGACCACGTCGAGGAGCGCTTCGAGATCGATCGGGCCGTCTGCGCCTGGGATGACGCTCTCGAAGAGCATGGCGAAGCGCTCGTACTTTGCCTTCAGATCCTTCAGCTTTGCGCGGAGGGCGCGGGCGTCGGCGGTGTCGTCGTCGCCGAGCAGGTCGAGCGCCTTCTGCGAGAGCTGCACCTTGTCGACCACCACGCGCCGCAGACGCGACACGTACGCGCCCACGACGACGTCAGGGTATTTTCCGCGCAGCGCGAAGCTGTCGTGACGCGCGCCGGCCTCGCGCTGTCGCGTGACGATGCCCGCGGCCTCGAGTCCGCGGAGGTTCGCGAAGATGTTGCTCTTGGAGCGACCGAGCTCGCGTGAGAGCTCGTCCATCGAGAGCGGCCCGTCGGAGATGTACATCGCCGCGACGATCTGCCCGGCCAGGCGCGTGAGGCCTGGAAAGCTCTCTGCGATCTCGCGACCGACACCCTCGAGCAGCGTGGTGCGCGCGAGCCTGACTCTATCTTCGGACTTCGTCCCGCGTTCGCCTGCGGCCGCCTTCGCCATCCGGGTCGGCCTTAGCGGTGACGGGCCGTGCGCTCGGTGCGGCGGTAGGCGGGGCTCCGACCGTAGCCGGGCCGTGCGATCGCGGCGGGCGCGAGCGCGAGGACCTCTTCGCGCATGGCGTGGACCGAGTCGAGCGGCTGATCGCGCGCCATCAGATCCAGCTCCAGTGTCTCGAGCGCGACGCCGATGAGCTCCGACCGCGCGAAGCGGCCGACGCGACCCGGGCGCAGCCGCGGCAGCACGCCGAGGATCCTGCGCAGGCCGTCAACGATCCGCCGCGGCATCGCGATGCGCTCCACGATCGGCTCGAGGAAATCCGCCGCAGCGAGCCCCACGTCCTTCGCGCGGAAGGTCGCCTCGGCCAGCGGCTCGGCAAGGAGCGCGGACCAGAGCACGAGGTCGTCGCGAGGGCCGTCGTGCCGTGTTTTCTGGTCGATCGCCTGCATGCGCTTCCAGAAGCGCTCACCGCCGCCGCTGGTGGCTTCGTCGTCGTCGAGGAAGGAGGAGAGCTCCGGCAAGAGGATCGCCATCGCGCCGGTCTCCCAGAGGAGCCACATAGCGCGGTGCGCACCGCCGCCGCGCATCAGGCGCAGGATCTCTTCGTAGATGCGAGGTCGCGCCGCGCGCGAGAGCTCGTCGCGGCACTGCACGATCGCGTCGTACACGCCCTCGGCGATGCCGAGATCCAGGCGGCTCGCGAACTTGATCGCGCGCAGGATGCGGATCGGGTCCTCACGGAAGCGGACGCGCGGCTCACCGATGGTCTGGATGACGCGGTGCTGGATGTGCGAGACACCGCCGCACCAGTCGAGCACCTGACGACGATCGAGATCGTAGAACAGCGCGTTGATGGTGAAGTCACGCCGGATCGCGTCCTCGTGTGCTTCGCCGAAGACGTTGTCGCTGCGGATGAGGAGGTCGTCCGTGGGGTCGTCGATCTCGACGGGCTCGCCAGCGTCACCACCGCTCATGTTGGCGGGGTTGCGACGGAACGTGGCGACCTCGACGACCTTGCCGCCGCCGAACAGCACGTGCGCGAGGCGGAAGCGCCGTCCGATGACGCGACAGTTGCGGAAGAGGCCCTTCACGTCGTCGGGGCGCGCGCTGGTCGCGACGTCGAAGTCCTTCGGCGTGCCATTCAGCATGAGGTCGCGGACGCAACCACCGACCAGATAGGCTTCGAAGCCTGCGCGCTCGAGCCGCCGGACGACCTTCGCAGCGTCGGGATCGATACGATCCTCCGGCAACGGGATGTCGTGGCGCTCGAGGCCTGTTCCGGTGTGCCTCTCTTCGAGCGGCTTTACTTCGGGCGCCTCGTCCTCGATCCGGAACGACGGGAGGTCAGGAGGCGGGGGGTGGTTGGTGTTGGATCGGCCCATAAGCTTGCGAGATCACGAAAGTACTCTAGGTACCCTACCAGTGTAGGCGCCGTTCCGCAATCGGGCCGGAACCGGTGTTGTATCGCCGTGGTATCATAGCGGCTGTGTCGCTCGAGCCTTCGAGACTAGCCGACTTCCGGCTTGCCGGTGCGTTGGGCGCAGGGGCGACCGCGAAGGTCTTCGACGCTGTCCATATTGCGACCGGACGGCCCGTTGCGATCAAGATGCTCGAGCCTTCGGCCCGCGGCAGCGAGCTCCGTGAGCGCTTTGCACGGGAGGCCCTCTTCCTCGCGAACGTCACCAGCCAGCATGTGAGCAGGATCCTTGGATATGGGTTCGATCAGGGCCAGCCCTTCCTGGTCCTCGAACGCCTCGTCGGAGAGACCCTGGACGCCAAGCTTCGTCGCGACGGCCCCGTGCCTCCGACGCTCGCGTACTCGTGGATCGAGCAGCTCCTCGCAGGCGTGAGGGACATCCACGCCGCCAACGTCATCCACCGCGATCTCAAGCCCGCGAACATCTTCATCCAGCGCGAAGGCTCGCGCGAGATCGTGAAGGTCATCGACTTCGGCGTCGCGCGCCTCCTCGAGGCGGCAGATGATGGCTCGCAGGGGCTCACCTCCGCGTCGCACCTGCTCGGCAGCGTCGGCTACATGGCGCCCGAGCAGTTTGCACAGGCCTCCAAGGTCACGCCGGCCGCAGACCTCTACGCGGTGGGCGTCGTGATCTTCCGGATGATCACGGGGCAGCTTCCGTTCGTGAGCAAGCAGATCGAGGCCGTGATCCGCATGAAACGCGAGAAGGATCCGCCCCCACTCTCGACGATGCCGGGCGCGCCCTCTCGCGCGCAGCTCGATTGGTTCGTCGGCAAATGTCTGTCGCGCGATCTCACGCAGCGGTTCCAGTCCAGCCGCGAGGCGCTCGACTTCTGGGTCCGCATCCGTCCCACCTTCGAGCTCGAGGAGGACCTGACCACCAACGTCGACAAGCCGCGCTCGTGGCACACGCCACCATCGGAGGCCGCGCCACGAACCGGGATCGCGCAGGCCTATGCTCCGCCTCCTCCTCCGCATGCGCCCTCTGCACCCGTGGGGTCGGTCCCGTCGCCCGGCTTTCATCCCAAGCCGCCGGCCACCAAGATGCCCCCCCCGGCTCCTTCGTTCCAGCCTCGCTCGTTCTCACCGGACTCGTTCGTGCGCACGCCCACGATCAGCACCATCCCGGAAGCTCACGGCCCGATGACGATGCTGAGCCCCGGCCAGCCATCCAAGTTCGAGGCTCCCAAGCTCGAGCGACCGACGTACGAGCGCAACCCGGACCCAGGGCCCCAGTCGCGGACAGGCGTCGACATCGAGTCGCCCGCGGCCGTGTCCGTCCCGGCGTCGTGGGAGGTGTCCTTCGAGGAGGTCCCCGAGGCGTATGACGAATGGGACGCGGTGACCGAGAAGCGGAAGGCGCCGGACTTTGCGCGGCTCGAGCGTGAGGCGCACGAACGGAAGAAAAACAAGCCCTGATCACGAATCGTGCCGCCCTTTCACGTTGGGCGTTGACGTCTCCCCTGGTGTGATTAGCTTGCCCGAGACGACGTCGTCGGTCTCACTGGCAAAAGGGCGAAACTAATGGCTCTTCCCGAGGGCCCATTCTAGTTGGCATCGTCCGCAACAGTCGTAAACGGTCTCGGAGGCTATATCGTCATGGGCAAGATCATCGGCATCGATCTGGGCACCACCAACAGTGTCGTCGCCATCATGGAAGGGCGCGACCCCAAGGTGATCGAGAATGAGGAAGGCTCGCGCATCACGCCGAGCGTCGTCGCGTGGGACGACAAGGGCGAGGTCCTCGTCGGTCAGATCGCGAAGCGTCAGGCGGTGACGAACCCCGAGAACACGATCTACAGCTCGAAGCGCTTCATCGGTCGTCGGTTCGACGAGGTGGGCGAAGAGCTGAAGCGCGTTCCGTATCACGTCGTGCGCGCCGCCAACGGCGACAGCGGCTTCGACGTGCGCGGCAAGCACACGACCCCGCCCGAGGTCGCGGCGAAGGTCCTCATGAAGCTGAAGAAGGCTGCCGAGGACAAGCTCGGCGAGAAGGTCACGGAGGCGGTCATCACCGTCCCCGCGTACTTCAACGACGCGCAGCGCCAGGCAACCAAGGACGCCGGACGCATCGCAGGCCTCGAGGTGAAGCGCATCGTCAACGAGCCCACTGCCGCCGCGCTCGCGTACGGCCTGGACAAGAAGAAGGACGAGGTCATCGCGGTCTACGACTTCGGCGGCGGCACGTTCGACATCTCGATCCTCGAGGTCGGTGACAACGTCGTGCAGGTCATCTCGACCAACGGCGACACGCACCTCGGCGGCGACGACGTGGACAACCTCGTCATCGACTGGCTCGTTGCGGAGTTCAAGAAGTCGCAGGGCATCGATCTCAGCAAGGACAAGATGGCGCTACAGCGCCTCAAGGAAGCCTCGGAGAAGGCGAAGATCGAGCTCTCGAGCGTGCAGGAGACGGGCATCAACCTCCCGTTCATCACGGTCGGTCCCTCCGGTCCGGTCCACCTCGACATGCGCCTCTCGCGCAGCAAGCTCGAACAGATGATGTCGCCGCTCATCGAGCGCTCCATGGAGCCCGTGAAGAAGGCGCTCCAGGACGCGAAGAAGACCGCGAAGGAAATCCACGAGGTCGTTCTCGTCGGCGGCTCCACGCGCATCCCGCTCGTGAAGGAGACGGTGAAGAAGTTCTTCGGCAAGGATCCGCACCAGGGCGTGAACCCGGACGAGGTCGTCGCGATCGGCGCGGCGGTGCAGGCCGGCGTGCTATCCGGCGACGTGAAGGACATGGTCCTCCTCGACGTCACCCCGCTCTCGCTCGGCGTCGAGACGCTCGGCGGCGTGATGACGGTGATGATCCAGCGCAACACGACCATCCCCACGCAGAAGAAGGAGATCTTCTCCACCGCGTCGGACAACCAGCCATCGGTCGAGGTGCACGTCCTCCAGGGCGAGCGCACCGAGGCGCGCTACAACCGCACGCTCGGCAAGTTCCACCTCGAGGGAATGATGCCCGCGCCGCGCGGCGTGCCGAAGGTCGAGGTCACGTTCGACATCGACGCGAACGGCATCCTCTCGGTCCACGCAAAGGATCAGGCCACGGGCAAGGATCAGAAGATCACCATCACCGCGAACTCCGGCATCACCGAGGCCGAGATCCAGCGCATGGTGAAGGAAGCCGGCGAGCACGAGGCCGAGGACAAGGAGCGTCGTGAGCAGATCGAGCGCAGGAACAAGCTCGACAACATGTGCTACACGCTCGAGAAGACCACCTCTGAGAACAAGGAGAAGATCCCCGCCGCCGACCTGGCGACGCTCGAGGGTCTCATCAAGGACGGTCGCGCCGCTGTCGAGAAGCAGGACGACGCAGTCGTGAAGGACACGCTCGAGAAGCTCGAGAAGGAAGCACACCGTCTCGCCGGCGTCATGTACGGCGCAGCGAGCGCAGGTGGTGACGGTGGCGGAGGGCCCAGTGCTGGCGGTGACGGCGGTGGCGGCGACGCTCCCCCGCCCGACGCAAAGGGCGGCAAGAAGGACGTCATCGACGCAGAGTTCGAAGAGACCTCGAACTAGAGGTCGGTCGCTCCATCTCGCGCGCGGGATGACGATACATGACCGGCGGTGCTTTGCAGTGATGCGGGCGCCGCCGTTCGCTTTTGTGCTTGTTTTTTTCGGTGAAACGCTTGTCACCAGATCTGGTGACGCTGTTGGGGTGACAGGCAGCGCGCGAATGCATGAGCGCTTGCCGTCGTCTTACTCCCCGTATCCAAACAACACCCCCTCCGGAGGTTCTTCGTCATGCGTCTCTTCGCCATTGCCACCGTCGTCGTTTCGTTCGCTGTCTCCGCCTGCTCCGCGGGCAACGCCGGTGGGTCGACCACCAACGGCAATCAGGGCAATGGCGCGGGTAGCAACGGCGCTGCCAGCGGCACTGGTAGCAATGGCGGCACCGCGACTGGCAACGGCGGCGCGACGTGTGACGGCGCGTGCGGGCTCTACCTGGGGTGCAAGGGCATCGACACCGCGGACAACCACCAGAGCTGCGTGAGCCAGTGCGCCACGCAGAACCACACCCAGGACGAGCTCTCCAAGTTCGTCTCGCTCGACTGCGCGGACGCCGTCGCGCTGATCGATGGTCCCCCGGCGCCCCCCAACAACAACACGGGCGGCTCCAGCGGTTCGTCGTGTGACCGTTGCCAGTGGGATGGCTCGTCGTGCATCTGGCTCTCGCCCAATGCGCCCGTCACGCCCGCGTGCGACGCGAACTGCTGCCCCGGTCACTGAGCGACTCGCTCCAGTTTTTTCGACAGTCGCCGTTCCGTCGATCGATGATGCACCGAAGCACGGCGCTCGCCGCCCCCGAGATCACGGGAAAAGAGGTGCTCGCGTGTGCGAAGGCGGCCCTCAACGCGCCCGGCTATCAGCTCCCCGTGCTGCCCGACATGGCCATCAAGCTCATCGAGCTCACGCGGCGACCCGACACCGAGATCATGCACGTGGTTCGTCTGATGGAGCAGGACCCGCTGATCGCCGCGAAGGTTCTGGCCGTCGCGCAGTCCGCGTTCTTTTCGCGCGGCGCCCGCGTCACCTCGCTGCGGGATGCGGTCATGCGTCTCGGGATGGAGGAGCTGGGTCTTCTCTTCTTCGAGATCACCGCATCCGTTCGCATCTTCCGCGCGCCTGGCTTCGAGCGATACATGGGATCCCTTCGCCGTCACTCCAGCATGACCGCGCAGCTCGCACGGCTGGTCTGCAGGCAGACGTCCGTGATGGATGAGTACGCCTTCATGTGCGCGCTGCTACACGACGTGGGAATAGCCGCGGGCGCTGCGGCCGTCGGGAAGGGCGTCCCGGCCGAGATCGCGTGGCCTGCGATCCTCGAGGTGCACGGAGAGATCGGGGCGATGCTCACGCAGGCGTGGAGGCTGCCCGCGGATGTGACGCTCGTTACGCAGCGCCATCACTCGCTCGGCAGCGATGGCTTCGCGCATCCCGTGGCGTGCGCGATCGCGATCGCCGAGTGGCTGGCCTCGGAGCAAGGTTTCGCTCTCGACGGCGAGACGGCCGACGCGCGACCGGAAGCGGAGCTCGCGCTTCTTGGCGTGACTGAGTCCATGCTGACCCAGCTTGGTGTCGACGCCGCGGCGATCGCGCAGCGTATGGGCTGATCGCACGTCGCACGTCGCACGTCGCACGTCGCACGTCGCACGTCGCACGTCGCGGGCAAGGCTCAGCGATCGGTGCGCGGACCGTCCACGCGCGCCTGGAAGACGAAGTATGGCGGAACGCACGCGCCCATTCCATTCATCGCGCCCGGCACGCGTACGCACGCGAAGTCATCGCGGCAAGCATGCTTCGCGTCGCACGCGCGTACGCGGCGCTTGGCGAGGTGCGTCTGGATGCAGGTCTCGATGGGTACGTCGGTGGCGAAGCAGTCCGATTCGTATCCGGCCGCGGGGAGCGGCGCGCAGATCGCGTCGCCTGTCACCTCGCCGCTTCGTTCACAGTCAGCGCTGCACATGCCGCCAGGAAAACCATATGCGTTCGGACTGCACGCGTCGCTCTCTACGAGGGCGCCGCCGATCGTGCAGGGCTGCTTTTTGTCCGGCGCCGTCGTGTCGCCATCAGGGCCAGCCCCGAACGTGACCGTGGCGCGCTCGCATGCGTCGCCCTCGCGGTTCTCCGCCGCGTGGGTGCACGCGCCGAGCTCGTCGATGATGAAGTCCTTGCACGTGAGACCCGGCCCGCAGCCGAGCTCCTTGAAACCGGGGTCTCCCATGCCGCATCGCGCGCCGTAGCCGCCTGGCCCTTGCGCTGCGCGTTCCGCGAGCGGTCGCGGTTCAATGTATACTGCACCATTCGCCACGGCGAGCAGCTGGCGCTCGCGCCAGGGCAGCTCCTCCTCCAGGTGATTGCCGTGGCCGACGGCGAGCCCGTTGAAGGCCTCAGCGGTCCGCTCCTCACCGAGGAGATGAAAGCCAGCGATGCTCCGGCTCGCGTGGCACCCCTGACACGTGCCCGTGTCGAGGCGTCTCAGGAGCGCGGGCGGAGACTTCACGAGCTTGGCGCGGTCGTACGGAAGGGATGCGAAGAGCTGTGTGGCGTCGTCGCCGAAGAGCTGCGCGAACACGCGATTCCTGCGGCGCGCAAGGCCACGCGGCGCCACGGAGATCGCACGCTTCGCGGCGAACGCATCGGGCATCACGAACGTGCCCTGGTCCACGTCCAGGAAGCGCTGCACGAGCAGCGCGGCAAGCGCCCTTTTCTCGTCGTCCTTGAGATCCTCGCGCGGTGTGTTGAGCAGCGGATGCGGCGACAGTCCGTTTGGCGTGACGTCGAACGAACGCATCAAGTACTCCGCGTGATCGTCGGAGTCGCGTCGCACGGAAGGACCGTGCAGGTTCTGGAGGTTCACCTCCACCCGGCGAGGAGCAGCAGCGCTCCGCGTCAGCAGGCCTGCGAGGGCGGCCACGCGCGCTTGTCCGCGCTCAGGGAGCTCGGTGAACGCCCGCGCGAGGTCCCGACATGCGGCCGCGTCGCCGCGCGGAATCATCAGCACGCTGAGCGTCATCGGTAGGCGCGTGCCTGGTCGCCCCTTCCTCTGGAGCGCAAGGCGGTAGACCAGCCGTAGCTCACCGCACGTATTCGCCTCGACGAAGGCGCGATCGAGCCGCGGCACCACACCGGTAAGCTCGAAGCGCGCGTCCTCATCCGAGAGCCATGTGCTCTTGAATGGATGGTTCATCGCCTGCTCGCCGCCGATTCCGGCACGAAGCTGAAGCTCGGCGAGGTCGGCCTTCAGCGTGGAGACGAGGTCCACATAGGCGCGGCTCTGCATCAGATCGGCGTTGCGCGTTCCAGGCGCGCCGAGCACGCGATTGAGGCCGAAGCCTCGCTGCTCCAGGGCCATGAGCGCGAGCGGCTCCGCGATCAGAGTGGCCGGATGCGAGCCAGCGACCACCGCGCTCTCGTCGACCGGAGCATGCTCGGGCACGCTCTCCTTCTTCAGCAGCATGTACACGAGCGGCGAGATCGCGGCCACGCCGAGGAAGAGCATGCCTCGCTTGATGAACGACAGGTTGCCAGAGACCTTCACCGCGACAGACTACAGACAAAACGCAGGCGGCGATCGCTCGAGGAGAGTGACCGCCGCAATGCGAAGTCAATGCGAAGGAAGGGAAGGTCGTGGCGGGCGGATTACTTGGTCTCGCAGACGTTCTTGGAGACGTTGCAGACGCTCTTACCCGAGCCAGAGGGAATCCAGAGGTTCTCGTTGCGCTGCACTTCGCAGTCGTTCGTGGAGACGTTGGGCAGGCCGTTGCAGTACGAGTCCTGCGCGGTGAACGTGATCGTCGGGTACGCGATCTTGGAGCCGTTGGTCGGCGGCGCGTGCGTCAGCGCGAGCGATGCCTCGGGCTGGTGGCCCGGCAGGAAGACCCCGTTCATGATCTTCGCGGGGGTGTACGTGTAGTCGTAGACCTCGGAGTCGCCGGAGTGCCAGCCCTGCTTCACGTGGAGGGTGATGGTGCCCTTCGTCTTGTTCACGGTGAACGTGCCCGTGTCGCGGCCCGGGGGCGGCCCGCCGGCGATGAGGACGCCGTTGAGGATGCGGAACTGATCGTGGACGAACGTGCCGTCGGTATGGAAGACGAGGGCCTCGCTGCTGTCGAACGCCTTCGTCCCGACGTGCCATGCACCAGTGATCTGCTTCGCTCCAGAGGTGAGGTCCTCCTCTTGTCCCTGCTCGGCGTTGGCCTGGTCCGTGGTCTCGGCGGCGCACGCGAACATGCTGAGGGAGAGAACAAGCGATCCGAAAAAGAGGCTCTTGGCGTTCATGGTCTTTTCACCCTGTTGGTGCGCTCATCCGGCGCGACAACGGTGCTGTAGCGCGATTGAGACGTGATGCAAGGAAAACTCCCCCATTTGCCCACACGAGCACACTAAGCCCAAAAGCCCTGTAATATCGGCCGGATAAAAAAGCAAAACGCCCAACCTCCGTGTGGAGCTGGGCGCTTCTCGTTCCGTCGCTGGCAAAGACGTCCGCCCTCGGGGGGGGGCCGAGACGTCCTGCGAGTCGTCAGAACGTGGACTGCGGCACGAGCGTGTGGGTGTCCGTGCAGCTCTCGCCGAGGTTCGTCGAGGGCTTCTCTGTCGCGTTCGTGTGGTTCTTCACAAGATCAAGAACGAAGGCGTTGAAGTCGCACGGCCCGCCGTCTGGCGTGCCGCCGTCCTTGCCCGGCGTCGAGCCGTCGGTCCCCGGATGGGGGCCGCCGTCGACGGTGCTGCCGTCGTGACCGCCATCCGTGGAGTTGTTGCCCGTGCTGTCGTCTCCGCATGCCGCCGCGAGGAGTATCGCGGCGAACATTGGAGCCATGAGGAGGAGCTTCTTCATGCGTGCTCCTTTCACTGGTCGCCCGAGTGGGGCGCCTTCAGGTAGGGGAAGTTCGGATCGAACTGGCTCTCCGTGTTGAGCACCGCATCGTGGAGCACAGTGCCGCCGTTCGGCGCATTCGCTCCCGGCACGAAATAGCCGAGGAGCACGCTGAGCTCGATGTCGACGATGTCGTCACCAGGACGACGACCGTTGGGGAAGCCGCCCGTGTCGCAGCTTGCACCGCCCGCGACGGTGAAGCACGTCGCGAAGGTCGAGCCGCCCGGCTTGCAGTTGGTGTTGTAGTCGAAGCACGCCGCAGCGCCCAGGTCGACCTGCGAGCCCGACGGGTTCGTCGGGAGCGCCGTGTTGAGCCGGAGCATCTCGGCCGTGGAGCCGTTGAGGTTCACGCCCGTGATGCCCGTGAGGAAGATCGACACGAGGTCAGAGCGCGTCACGGTGCCCGCCGGGAAGACCGGCGTATTCGCTCCGCCGAAGATCGCCTGGAGGATCTGCGGCAAGGTCGGGTTCGTCACGTAGTCCAGGAACTGCGTGTCGTCCTTCGGCTCGCTGGAGTTGAAACGATCCTTGTCCGCGATGCCGATGACGACCTCATTCGTGAGCGGCATGCCGAGACGGGAGACCTGCGCCCACGCGCCGCCTTCCTTTGTGGGCTTGTCGTACGTGGCCTGCGGATTGATGAGGCGCGCCTGGCGCACGCTCGCCGTGGTCCAGCCACCGATGATGGGGCGTGCGCTTGTGCCCGGATCCTTGCCGTCCGATGTGAGGCACTTGGTGGGCACCTCCATCGCGATCGATGACACGTTCTTCGTGGCCGTGTTGTCGAACTGGTAGTTGCTGGCCGCGAAGCTTGCGGACGGATCGAAGTTGAGCGCTCCGCGTGCGCCTGGGTTGACGATCGTCGCGAGGCCGCCGAGGTTCGTCACGTTGACGAGGTCGAAGATGAGGCCAAGGTTGACGCGAAAGCCTTCCGCGCGTTGCCCGACGAAGACCTTTGCCGGCGTCGCACAACCGGGGATGTTGACGTTGTAGACGTGGGCATTCGCGTATGCCGCGTACGCCGACGAATCACCAAGTGTCGCCGAGCCAATGTAGTCGACGGGCTTCTTGAATGTGGTGGCACCGCCAGCTGCATTCGTCACGGCCGTTGCAGCGGCGCCGCGACGCGGGCCCTTCACGACCCCTATGGTGTAGGTCTCCTGCACGTTGAGGTACGTGGCCTCGTTCGCTGCAGTGATGGGCGGGCCGTTGTTGTCCTTGATTCCAATGTTGCCCTGCATGGTCGGCACGGAGTTCATCTTGCCGCCGACGTTGAGCTGGATGCCCTTCGTGGAGACGGGGTTGAGCCCGTTGTGGAACTGGAACTGGAAGGTGATGTCCTCGACGGCGTCGCCCGAGTTCTCGATCTCGATCTCGTAGAGCGCCTCGGGGTCGAACGTGAAGTAGTTCGGGCCGCCGTAGGAGTCCTGGAGCGGGATGTAGTTGGCGATGATGGTGGTGTAGGTGGACTTGTTTGCTCCATCGAGACGGGAGTCTCCGTAGCTCTGGAACATGTAGAAGTCCGTGCCGTCGACCTTCGGGTTCTTGGTGATGAAGGGGGCCTCTCGATGGCTGGAGGCGTCCGCGGTCTTCGCCGTTGGCAGCGTCGCGCCGAGCGCGATCGCAAAGAGTCCGATAGTGGTTCCAAGTCGTCGCATGCGATGTCCCTCTCATTCGTGCGTGGATAAATCGCGGGTCTAGCTGAACCCGTGCCGAGGCCGTCCCCCGGGAATCGTGGCTCTCGACTACGTCCGAGAGCATGCTCCGGATCCGCGACGCCCCATCTCGCGTATGCTCCGAAGACGCTATGAGCCTATCCACCACGCCCAAGGGTGTCGCTTCCATTCTCCTCCTGGCTGCAATTTCTGCGGCTGCATGTAAGACAGCACCCACGGAGCAGCCAAATGGCGCCGCGACCACGACCAGCGTCCGGACGACCGCCAGCGCGCCTGCGTCGGTAGCCCCAAGCGGCTCTTCGCCCTTCGGTAATCTTCCGCCCGTACCCTCGGGCGCGATCGTACCGCAGCTCGCCAACCTTCCATTCGGGGAACGTTTTTCGATGGAGGCCAAAGCTCGGCCCACGGGCGTGCTCACGGTCGAGAGCGTGGTCGCGGCGTTCAACAAGTCTGGGCTTCCCGTGAGCGATCAGGCGCAGCACCTGGCTTCTCCCTTCGGGGCGCGTTACTGCGTGGGCGCCAAGGTCGCTGACGAGACGAAGGCACCGCAGCTTGATCTGAGCGTCTGTGAGTACGCAACGGAGGATGCCGCGATTGCTGGTGCGCAGCGCTCGCTGGAGGGGTTCAAGATGATCCCTCTGCGCACGGTCACGCGAAACAAGCAGACCACGCTCACGCTGCGCGAGTATTCCAAGACGCCCGAGCATGACGCGCTCATCGCGAAGGCAACGACGACGTTCCAGAAGCTAGCAGCGCCCACGCCGGCGCCGTGACCCGTGATGGGGCTCAGGTGCCGAAGATACGGGCGAAGATTGTCACCACGAAGGCCCGCTCGACCAGCCAGATCGTGGCGATGATGGCGATCACGACGGAACCACCGACCAGGATGCCCCGTCGATAGATCACCGTCTTGCGCAGCGCGAACGCAATAGGCAGGAAGACCGCGACCACCGCCAGCTGCCCGAGCTCCACGCCCACGTTGAAGCCCAGGAGGGACACGATGAGCCCGTCCTTCGGCAGTCCGAGGTCGAGCAGCGTGGACGAGAAACCAAAGCCGTGGAGCAGGCCGAGCGCGAACGCCGCGACCCAGCGATCCTTCCCGAGGAACCTGCGCAGGTTGTTCGCCGCGGCGACGATCACGCTGAGCGCGATGGCGGACTCCACGAAGCGCGCCGGCAGCGAGACGATGCGCGTGGAGGCCAGGCTGAGCGTGATCGAATGCGCGACGGTGAACGCCGTGACGATGCGCGCCACGTCCCACAGCGCGGTGCGAAACGTGCCCACGGGTGACACCGCGCCGTCGTCCGTCCGGACCAGCACCGCTGTCAGGAGCAGAGCGATGAGGAAGAGGAGGTGGTCGTAGCCTTGACCGATGTGCGAGACGCCTTGCTTCACCATCGCGGCGAACGGACGCCACGCGGTCTGCTCGCCTGGCACCACGCGCTGATGGCGCTCGCCGTCGGAGAATGCGAGCGACTGCGAGGCCGCGCCAGTGCCCACGCGACAGAGGCCGCGATGCTGCGGGTCCACGTCGAAGAACAGCGCGTAGTCGAGATCGAGCGTGTGCACCACGCCGTCGCACGAGGCGTCGAGATCGAGGACTGCGTAGGCGCCGTCGGAGTGGTGGACGACGCTCAGCGCGTTTGCGTGTAACATGCACGGTCTTCCGTCCGCGGCGATCGCGATGTGCTCCGTCACGTAGGCAGTGAGGGCGTCCTTGCGGCTCTGCAGCTCGCCCCACGTCACGTTGCCGTCGTGGTCGCCATCCACCCCCAGCGCGTAGTCGAGGTCACGAACGGCAAGGTCGATCCTTCCGGTGACCTTCGCGCCCTCCACCGCGAGGCGAAGGTATGCGTCGCTCGGCTTGTGCGCATGGGCCGCGCTTGCGAACAGGAAGACCGTGAGGCCAGCGAGCAGCGCGAGCAGTGTCTTCACGCGCGTCATCGCACTCCCGCAAGCGTCCGGAGCCGCGGCTCTTCGATCTTCGACTCGCGCACCCACGCACGCGCCTTCTCAGAAGCGCTGGGCTCTCCCGCGGCGTTCGCGGCCTCGAGCAGGATGCGCGCGTCCGCCACCTCGCGTTGCACGTCGTAGTTCTCGCGCGCGAGTCGGAGCGCTCGCTGTGCGTCGTCGTCCGCAAACAAGGCGAAGCGCGCCTGTTCGCGGCGGTGAACCACGTCGCCACGGGCGCGGCTTGCGTCGTAGCGCGAGCGGAGCAGCGCGGCGTCGCGCTCGAAGTCCTTCTTCGATGACGGGAGCAGCCGCTCGGCCAGGACCGCGCGCAACAGCAGACCGTCGTTCTCTGCGCGCGACGCGACCAGCGGCAGCACCTCGGCCGGGCGATGGAGGTCGAGGAGCAGGTCCGCGTACGCGCCGAGCACGTACGCATCATTGGGGTCCAGCGTGAGGGCCTCCTTGAAGCGCGCCTCCGCGGTCGCGTCGTCTCCCTTGCGCAGCGCGATCTCGCCGAGCGTGGAGAGACCCCACCCGCGCAGGTCGTGCTGCGATGGATCGAGCGCCGCTGTAGCGCGTTCTAGCCTCTCGTACGCGTGACCCGCCTCGCCCGTCACGGCCATGACCGCCGTATCGCACACCTCTGCCGGATAGGGCTGCGAGAGCTCACGTACGCGCGCGCATGCCTGACGCGCTGCCGGATATTCCGCGCGCACCGTCAAGATCACGGCGAGCGTGAGATAGAGCTGGGGGTCGTCCGGACGCAGCGCACGCGCCGCGGTCAGATCCGAGAGCGCGCCGTCGAAGTCGTGATTGCTCTGGCGAATGGTCGCGCGGAGCAGCAGCACCTCGTACGGCGGCGCGGGCAGCTTGTACCAGGGCGCGAGCGCGGCCTCTGCGTGGCCGAGGTAGCGCGGGTCACTGCGTGAACGAGACAGCTCGATGTCGTGGCGAGCGACCCGCACGGCAAGCCGCAGGTCCGTCGGGTTCGCAAGAAGACGTCGTCGTCGCTCCTCTGCCGCGCGCGATTCGGGATCGCTCGCGCCCGTGGGCAAACGCTCCACGACGGTGTCGCTGGACTGCGGCACGAACGGCAGCTCCTCGTCCGCGGCGGCGTGCCGCGAGATCATCGCGAAGAATGCCACCAGCGCCAGGGGCACTGCGGCAATCGTGAGGGCGCGACGCATCTTCAAGGGAGCTCTACGCGCGCGCGAGCGCTGTGGATTTGCGTTTTGGCGCCGGCGGTCCCATGTCGAGCGGTCGCGGGCACTCCCGCCGAAGCTTGCAGGATGCACATTCTTTCCCCTGCCAGATCGCGTCGAAGCGGGACAGCGCGGCGTCCATGAACACGTCGTCGTCCGTGAGCAGGCCCATTTCGAAGTTGCGGCGCCCGTCTGCTTTCGCGCCCAGGCCCGCGCCCGTGAAGTTCGCGCTGCCCAGATATAGCTGCGTGGCATCCACAGCCACGACCTTCAGGTGGACGCGCGGACAGCGTCGAAGCTCCACGCCTTTTGCCTTCTTCGCCGTGCTGCCGCTCCGTGCCCGTCCAGCAGCGAGCCGCGCACGGAACGGACCCGACGGGACGCCGCCATGGAGGATGCGAACCTCTACCCCCGCGGCGGCCAGCTCCGTGAGTCGATCGTACATGGACACGAAGGCACCGCGTGCACGCGCGCGCGTCCCGATCGGCGCCTCCACGTGGAGGTCCTTCAGGTTTGCCGTGGCGATCCACACCGACAGCCGAGCCTTCAGGATGAGCTGGCAAACGAGCTCCTCGTAGTGCGCAGCGTCCGCGATGAGCGCGGCGTCGATCCGTCGTTTTCCGAGCTTCACACGCCGAGCATGTCACGTTCGAATGTCGCCGGCACGGACGAAGGAGTAGAGAGCAAGGTATGGCTCTTCGTCCTCGCACCTCGCAGCGGACGCTCTTCCCGCTCTTCCCGCTCTTCCCGCTCTTCCCCGTCTTCGCGCTCGTAACGCTCTCCGCTCTGTGCGCCCTTCTTGGCGCATGCGGCAGCGACAGCGGCGCCACCTCCGGCGTGGACGCTGGCGACGAGTCTCACGTTCCATCCAGCGTGCTGGTGGGGGACGAGGGAGGCTCCGCGGACGCAGCGCCCGGCGCCGACGCTGCCACCACCTTCGACGCGGGCGACGGCTCCGCATCTGCGCTCTGCCCGGCGGGGTACACGCTCGTCGCGGACAGGCGGACCTGCGGTGCGGACGCTGGCGCTGCGAGCTCGCTCGCGGACGCAGCTGCGATGCCGGGCGACGTGGTCTCTCTCGCGGGGATGGACGAAGGCAACCTGCCGTGCGCGCCCGTCGTCGTGTGCAGCCCGCCGAACGCAGCGACCATGCTCTTCTCCGACGACCCGGAGTCCCCCGCGAGCGACGGCGTCCTCTACGCGGACACGGTGGGCGTCGGTCGCTATCGAATTTACGTGTATCATGCAAATGGTTCCGTGCCGCTGCGCAAGTTCCCCGTGGTGGTGCTGAACCAGAACGCGACCGCGGCGCACGTGACGATCAAGAAGAAGGGGACCGCCACGCCCTCCACCGATTACGTGGGCGTGGGTAAGACCGTCGCCGCCGCGTGGCTGGACTCCGACCTCACGACCGTCGTCACCGTTCCGGCAGGCGCGCGCGTCCTCCTGGACACCGACCTCGACGGCCTCCACGCCAAGAAGGACGAGCTCGTTCACGCCATCTTCGACGTGCAGACCGACGCTGCCGTGAAGATCTCGGTGGTCAGCGTACTCGCAGCGGCCGACGCCGTGGCCGCGACCGCCGGCCTCTCCCTCTTGCCCGATGACGCCGCGCACGATCGCGGCACCTTCCCCGGCGCCGACCTCGCGCTCCTCGTCGCGGGCGCTCCCCAGGGGACGCGCCACCTGCGCCTGGGCGGCAACATCACCGAGCCGGACCTGAGCGGAACCGACAAGACCACGGGCAAGGCGAAGACGCTGGGCGGCAACTATGGTGTATTCTACACGGTTTATGTCGGGGCTCCTGCGGGCTTCTCCGCCCTGCTTTCACCGCGTGGCGGAGAGTGGGGTGGCGTTGCGCGCGTTCTCCCCATGACGCCCGCGGTCCTCATGCCCAACGCGCAGACGTCGCTCGGCGTGACCACGAGCGCGATCTGGCTCGGCACGTACGGCGCAGGCTCGTCTTCGTTCTCGCTGGTGAGCGCGGGCGGCTCCAACCTGCCGCTCGACGTCGTGCTGCTCGAAAAATAGGCGCACGCAGCGCCGTCGTCGGGTCAGTCGTCCGGGACCGCGCCGGGGAACGCCTTCCTCGCAAGCTGGCGCATGTCACCGCAGTAGCTTGCTGCGTGCGGCGCGATCTCTCGCGGGTCCGTCGGGATGTCGAAGCAGAACCACGTCTGCGCAGACGTGCCCATCAGGAGTCGGTCTCCGCGCATCACGCCGTACACGAACACGTCCGGTTCCCACACACCGGTGGCCGTCGCCATGGACACGGTGGGCTCCACGTACGACGCCGGCCGCAGGAGTGAGCGACCCGTCAGCTCTGCGGCATACGGGAGCCGTGCACGAGCGTCGAAGGCCCCGAGGAGATCGAGCAGCGTCGCGTTCAGATCCTGCGAGTAGGTGCGCCGTTGCACGTACGTGCCGAGCCCGCGACGCTGGTCGACCGTGAGCGCGTCCTTGCCGGCGAGCATCCAGCCGGGGATGCGCACCTCTTCCTCGTAGAGCGTGTGGATATGGTACAGCGCGCCGTGCTCGCGAAACGCTTCGCCGTGGTCCGACACGAACATCACCACGGTGTCGTCCCATCGCGGCATCGCCCGCAGCTCCGCGAGGAACGCCGCGAGCGTTCGCTCCTGCAGCAGCACGCTGTTGCGATACTGGTTGTGGAACGCATCCACGGAGCCAAGAGCGTCCGTGCTGTGCGGAGAGAAGGGCTGCAGATCGTCCGCCGCCTTGTACGGCGCATGCGTGTTCGAGAAGTGCAGCACGCCGAAGTACGGCGTGTCCGCGGGCGTGCGCCGGACCACGTCCAGCATCCTCGCGGTCGCACGCTCGTCCGGCGCGCCGATCTGCGCGTCCTTGGTGTCGCCCAGTGTCATCGCGGAGACGAGCTCGTCGATCCCGGCGTTCTTCATGAATGCGCCGAAGTCGTCGTAGCGAAGGTTCTGTGACGTCACGTACGACGTCCTGTATCCCTCTGCCTTGGCCACCTCCCAGAGAACGGGCGCGGAGTGCGCGGTGCGATAGTCCACCGTCGGGGGAAGACCGGTCCACAGCAACATGCACGCGCTGAACGTTCCGGGCGACTGCGTGGTCAGCCTTCCGAGCGAGACGCGGTCGCCTGCGATGGGATCCAGGAACTGCGAAGCACACGCCGGCGGCGGGTCCGAGCACGAGGTATCCGCGCGCACGCTCTCCGTCACGATGAGCAGCACGTTCGGCCGATGTGCCTTCGGTGGGAGCGGCGGAAGCGGAGCGGGTGTGCGGAGCGAGATGCCGCGGCGGACCCAGCCCTTGCCCGTCACGCCGTCATGGAGCGCGTGCATGAGGCCGTGGATGAAGCACGTGTCCGGCGGCGCAGCCTGCAGCGAGCGGCTCTCTACGAAGTCGATCCAGAAGCAGGCCGCAGCGCCGATGAAGCCGAGAACAGGGATGATCGGCAAGGTCCGCCTGGTGTAGCGGCCCGCACGACGCACACCGCGCATGAGCCCCCACGTGAGCAGGAGGCCGATCGCCGCCATGGCCACGACCACGAGCGGCGAGCCCCACGCAAACAGCCAGTCGCCGAGCGTGCCGCGCAGAGCGATGCCCAGGCGAACGGTGTCACGCGCCATGTAGGAGGCGAAGACGCGGTGATAGATCGCCTGCCCCGGGAAACAGAAGATCGCGAGCGGCAGCACGAACGTGACGACGAACACGGCAAGGAGCCCGCGCGCCAGAAGCCTCCACACCCGACCGCGCGCGTAGAACAGCCGCGACGAAAGCCACAGCGGTCCGCCCCAGAAGCCAGCAGCAGCGAATGACGACCCCGTGTAGTTCAGGATCTCGAGCGGCGGATACACGATGAGCGCGCCACCACGGATCGCGAAGTCCATCGCGATGGCGAGCGCGGTGGGCGCGACGAACCACAGGATCATCCACGGTCGCGTGCCAAGCAGCGCATTGCGCACCCGAACCCACCGAGAAGGCATGCTTACGGGACTCTCATCTTTGCCTGGTCGACCGAGAAGCCGATGGAGACGCCTCGGACCAGCTGGCTCTCCCCGTACCAGCGCCAGAGATATTGCGTGTATCCTACAAGTTCAACGCGGGTGCCGCCGATGCGCACGCCGAGCTCCGCGGAGGCGCGCGGCGACATGAGGGAGAAATCCCAGTTCGCGTGGAAGACGTCGAACTCGATGATGTGCGCGCCGACGTGGATCTCGGGCTCGATGGGCCCGAGCGCGATACCGCCGCCGATATCCTGGAAGAACGCGATGCCGTAGCTCTTCTCGTCGTACATGCGGATGCTCGCCGCGCGTGTGGACAGGAGGTAGAACGGAAACTTGTGCGTGCGGAGCTCCTGCCCCGTCGTGAGGTCGAACACGCCCTGCGACCAGCTGTCATGGTGCACGCCGTGGAACCAGAGCGTGCCCACCTCGTACAGCTTGGAGTGCAGGAGCAGGCGGCGATCGAGGGGGCCGGGAAGCTCCTCCCCGTCGCGGATCTCGGGCTCCGGAAATGGCTGCTCGACACCTGGTTCCGAGGTCGAGGCGAGCACGCCCGCTGGCGTCAGCCACAGCACGCAAAAGATGCTCGCCGCGAGCGCGCGATTCATCAGCTTCCGGGCAGGGCCGCGCCGCGTTTCACGTGGCTTCCGCGGCCTTCTTCTTCATCAAGGCCGTGTAGTCGAGGAGCGACTGACGGATGATCTTGTTCGCCTCGAACGGGCCGAGAAAGTCCTGCACGATGACCTCCTTGTGCTCGAGGGTCTTGTAGTCCTCGAAGAAGCGCTTCAGCTCCAGGAGCCAGTGCTTCGGCAGCTCACGGATGTGCGTGTAATCCACGAAGGTGGGGTCATCCATGTGGACCGCGATGATCTTGTCGTCGAGTCCCTTGTCGTCGCGCATCTGCATCACGCCGATGGCTCGCGCGCGCATCATGCACATGGGGACGACGGACTCTTGCGCGAGCACCAGCACGTCCAGCGGGTCCTGGTCGTCGCAGAACGTGCGCGGGATGAAGCCGTAGTTCGCCGGGTAGTGAACTGCGGAGAAGAGCACGCGGTCCACCTTGAGCAGGCCGGTGTCCTTGTCGAGCTCGTACTTCACCTTCGAGCCCTTGGGGATCTCGATGAACGCCGTGAAGCCTTCTTCGATCGGTTCGGTGATGTGAATGTCGTGCCACGGGTGCGCCATGGCCTAGAGCAATATCACTCTTTCGGGCCTTCGTTGTACCCACGCGGCCTGTGCTTGGGGTCCACCCCGTTGTGCTCCGTCCCGTTCGCGACGATGTCCTTGATCAAGTAGTCGTACCAGGACCCCGGGAACTTGGCCGCGCGCTCGCCGAGGTCGCCGCGGAGGGGCTTGTCCTCCGTGAGCTCCTTCTCGTCCCAGAGGCACTGCATGCCCAGCGCGATGAGGTTCACGTCGTTGTACGCGAGCTCGAAGCCGCGCTCGTAGAAGGGGATCGCCTCCTTCGCGCGATGCAGCCTGCAGAGCGTGTCGCCGTAGTAGACGTTCGCCATGGGCCAGTCGGGCGAGAGGCGCAGGGCCTCGGCGTTGCCCACCAGACGCTCCTCCAGATCGCCGCGGGCGCCCTTCATGACCGAGTAGTTCAGGTGCGCCTTCGCGCTGCGCGGCACGGCCTTGCGCGTGGCATCCCAGAACGCGAGGTCGTCCGTGTAGTCGTTGGCGTGCCGCCGCGCGCAGACGCCCTGGATGCCGAAGAACACGAGGATGACGCCGATGAAGGCCGTCCGCGCGAGCGCGCCCGGCTTCAGCCGCTGGAGCACCGCGCTCGCCGCGAGCGCCAGGAGCAGGCTCGAGCCGATCGCCGG
>JANXLV010000136.1 GCA_025355005.1 Myxococcales bacterium
CGGTCCATGATCGACAGCATCTGGATGCCCGAGGACCCCGTCCTGACGCAGAAGATGGAGCCCGAGGTCGCTGCCCGCCGCGCTCGCTTCCAGCGCTTCGTGAAGGGCACCGTCGGCGGCTGCGCAGCCATGTGCGTCGTCGCGATGTTCTGCACCCTGGTGAGCCACCTCACGAGTGACTCCACGAACGCAGCGGAGGACGCGCGCCCTGTCGCCATCGCGCACGCGGCGAACACGTCCGTGCAGTCCTTCGAAGAGGTCGACTACGGCAAGGCCGTTCGCGGCGTCACCAAGTCGGTGCGCGCCCGCTCGCAGGCTCGTCGCTGACCAATCAGCGACCGCTGCTGACGATCTTCATCCCGTGGCCCACGAGCGGCTGCAGCGCCGAGGTGTCGGTGACCGCGGCGCCCTCGATGTAGAGGTATTTCAGCTTCGTCAGCGTCTTCAGCGGGCTCACGTCGGACACGAGCGTCTTCTTGATGGAGATCTTCTCGAGCTTCTTGCAGTTCGCGAGCGGCGCGAGATCCTTCACCTCGGTCTCGTCGAGCGCGAGTTCCGTCAGGTTCACCAGGTTTCCGACCATCGTGATGTCGCGGACGGCCGAGTGCGACAGGTCGAGGCGATCCAGGTTCACGAGCTTCTCGAGCGACTTGAGGTCAGCGATCTTGCTGAACGCCGCGCGAAGCGTGATGAGCCCCGTGAGGTTCGCGATCGGCGCGAGGTCGAAGATCTCGCCGGGGCCCAGGAACAGATCCTTCATGCCCGTGAGCTTGGGGAAGATGCACGGATCGAGGTCGTCGACCTTCTGCGACTGCGTGAGATTGACGGAACGAACGTTCGCGAGCTCGCTCACCTTGATGCTCTCGCCCGGCTTCTTCGACAGCTTCTTGCGGAGCTCCGCCATCAGCGCCTGATCCTGGGAGTCGACGGTGTCGCCCGTGCCGCACACGACCTCCTTCTTCTTCGGCGGGTCGGCTGACGACGCACTTGGCGCGGGGGCTGATGCGAGCGCACGCAGCGCGGCGTTCGCGGCGGATGCGGAGGCAGCGACCCTGGGGTCTGGCGTGACCTTGGGTTTTTCGTCGTCGCAGCCGGCGGCGCCGAGGGCAGAGGCCCCGACCAGCGCAAACACGAGCGACACGGACAGGACCGACATGTTCATGGCAGAGGCACTATACAGCGGGTCCCGGACGGGCGCGGAGAGGATTTCGAGCTATATACGTGCCCGCATGGCTCGCCGACCCCCCCCACTCCAAGGAGCGCATTGGGCGTTGCTCGCGCTCGCCTGCGGGCTCGCCTCCTGCCGCGGCGTCCTCGGGATCGACGACAGCGCCCTGCCCGACCCGGACGCGGCCGACGGCGGCGCGGACTCCGGCAGCATGGGCGTCGGTGATGGGGCGGTCGCTGCCGACGTGAGCAGCAAGGACGCGGGACTCATCCCCGATGCCTTGTCCCGCGATGCCGGCTGCACGACCTGCGCGGACGGCGGCTGCCAGGTGGACAACGACTGCGCCGATCCGATCCGCGGCCGCTGCAGCAACGGGATGTGGGGCACGGACAAGTCGTTCGTATGCATCGCGCGCGACGTCTGGGGAACGCTTCATGCGGACCTGCCTACCGGGACCATCGACTTCACGGAGCAGTACTGGGGCGACGTGAGCCACCAGACCGGCTCCACCCTGATCCGCGTCCAGGTCGACAAGGGCGCGACGGCGCCGTTCCACGGTGAAATCGGGGTCACCGTGCCGTGAGCGGTTGCAGCACAGATCCAAGGCCGCCTATGCTCGGCGCATGCCTGTAGATGTTCTTCGTGTGCTTTCCGGAACGGTGGAGGGCGGAACCTTCCGTTCCTCGGCCAAGCTCTCACGTGCGCAGGCAGAGGCGCTGCTCGAGGCGGCGTATCTTGCGACCGCCGCAAACGGCGACCTCTCGAACGAGGAGGCCACGGCCTACCGCGGCCTGGTGCCGGCCATCATGGCGCTCGCTGGCGAGAAGGCGAAGTCGCCCAGCGACACCGAGCTCCGCGCGCTGCTCGACAAGTTCGACGAGAAGCTTCGGCACTCCACGCCCAACGAGCGTCTGGTCGCCCTTGCGCCGGTGCTCGACACCACAGACCTGCGAGACATGGCCTACAAGGTCAGCTTCGCGCTCTCGCTCTGCGATCTGGCGACCGACGACGACGAGGCGGATTTTCTCGATGCCCTCACCGACGCCTTCGGCCTCGCGGCGCGCGTGGACGAGCTGACCGCGGCGGTCTACGCGGACCTCGACCCAGGCGATCTCGAAGAGCCCAGCTGAGGGTCGAGCCACCTGTCGTTACGGCGGTGCTCGGCCCCGTCAGCTGGTCGGGGGTTACTTCTTCTCGGTCTTGGTGGGCTTCGCGGTCTTCGCGGCAGCCGCCTTCGGAGCTGCGGCCGTTCCACCGGCTGCTGCCTTCTTGGCGCGCCACTGTGCGAGCTGCTTCGTGCGACGCTTCTTCTGCCTGTTGCGGACGGGGGGATCTTGCGCGGTGGTCATGGGCGGACCATAGCAAGGCCCGAACGCGCGCTCCAGCCAAAATCAAGGCTCTGGCTCAACGTTTCGCCCGCTCCCCCTTACCGCTTGGTGAGGGGCCACTGGGAGCTGACTGCCTCGTCCGGATTCGCGGAGGCGATGAGCTGTAGCCATGCGTCGATCTTGGATAGGGACGGCCCGCTCCACGACATCTTGGAGAACCGCGCGAGGAGCTGAGGCGTGTGATCTCCACATCGCGCACGATCGCCAAAGGCCGCGCGGGCGTCGTCGATCTCCTTCGCCGCCTCTTCCCATCGACCCTGGCGCTGACAGAGCCACGCGACCGTGAGGTGGCGGTGCTGGCGCGGCTCGGCCTCGTCCAGTGTGATCGCGCAGCAGCGGGCGACCAGGTCGTCGGCGCGGGGATCTTCCTGGGCGAGCGCGACCTGCGCGAGCAGCAGGCGTGCCTCGAGCTCACCCCACGGATCGTTCAGTCGCTCGTAGATCTTCAGGGCCACCGTCGCGTGAGCCGTCGCGGCCGCGAGGTCGTTCGTGTCGATCCCGATCATCGCGAGGAGGCGTTCGCATGCGCCCTCACCGCGGGGGGTCTGCAGCTCCCGGAAGGCCACACGCGCCGCGAGCGTGCGCGCACGCGCCTTGTCCATCTCGCCCGCGCGGTGGTCCGCGTGGCCCAGGACGACGTCGCACTGGGCCATGCCGAGCCGGTAACCGATCGCGTCGAACGCGGCGCGCGCGTCCACGAGGAGGCTGCGCGCGCGGCCATAGCCACCCACCGCGGTCTCGATCATGGCGAGCAGGATGAAGCACTGCGCGCGGCCGAGCGAATCGGAGAGCGCCTCACAGCGGCTGACCGCCTCCGCGAGCACCGTGCGGGCACGCGCGTGCTCACCGAGCAGGTAGTCGATCTCTCCCAGGACGACGAGCGCCTGCGCATACCCGCGGTCGTCCTTGGCCTGCTGGAACCGCGCGAGCGCTTGCTGCACGAGCGCCTTGCCCTGCGACGGTGCGCCGATGTCCGACGAGATGTGTCCGAGGAGCTTGAGCGCGCGGGCCTCTCGCTGCGCGTCCTGCGTCTCCGCGAACATCTTGCGAGCGCGCTCTGCCTGCTCGCGCGCCTCTTCGAGCTTGCCCGCATGGCGGAGCGCCTCTGCGCGCCAGTACGCGTACTCCGCCTCCGTCTTGCCCGACACGTGGCCGTCGAGCAGCGTGAGATCCTTGAGCGTCGCGGTGGTGTCGCGGCCGCGCGCCCATGCGCCCTCGATGAACCGGAACATGAGATCCGCCGCGACGTCGTCGTCGCCTGCGCGGAGGAGGTTCCGCACGCGATGCTTCATGATGCGGCGTGAACCGACCTCTGGGTGCTTACCCAGCGCGCTCGCGGCCAGGCGGAAGATCGCAGGCGCGTCGCTGCGCTCGTGGAGACGATTCAAGAGGTGCTCTTGCAAGAGCGCGTGCGCCCACCTGAACTGATCGGTTCCGGACGCGAGGAGGATCTGCGCACGCGTCAACGCCACGAGCGCGTCGCGCGAGTCCATACCGAGCGACGTCGTGAGGGCGCGAAGGACCACGCCGCGGACGTCGTCGCCGAGAGCTGCGGCTGCGTATGCCGCGAGGCGCATGTCCGTGGGCACGCCCCGCAGGCGCTCGTCCCAGAGCTCCGCGGTGGTGATCGCGCGGCCGCGGAGCGCCTCCTCGGGCACGCGGTACTTCCCGGCTTCCATCTGCAGGTACCCGCCGCCTGCCCACGCGTGCACGAGCTGCAGCGCGAAGAGCGGATTGCCGCGGCTCTGCATGGTGGCCGTGACGACAGCCTCTTCTTGCAACGGCAGCGTGGCGCGGAGCAGCGCGTGCGTCTCCTCCGTGCCGAGGGGCTTGAGCTCGAAGACTTTTCCCTTCCAGTCGGCGCGGAGGGCCTCCATGCGAAGGGCCGCGTCGAGATCGGTCTCCAGTGCCTCACTGCGCGCGGTCGCCACGATGAGCAGCCGGAGCCGCGGCGCGTCGCGGTGGAGGCGCGCGAGCATGTCGAACGTGTTCGCGCCAGACAGGTGCAGGTCATCGAACCAGATGCACACCGGGCGATCGCGCCCCATGCGCTCCAGCACGCGTCGCACGACGGCCCAGCGGATCTCGGGCGTGTCGAGGACGAAGCGCTTGCCGGACGGACCCACGGGAATGGTGGTGCCTGGCGGTGTGGGACGAAGCCACTCGGACGTGGCGGCGACCCAGGAGAGCGACTCGTCGTCCTCGGCCTCGACCTCCCAGCGATTGATGAGCGTCTGCTCGACGAGCTCGCGGTCCGCGCCTTCGAGGTTGAAGTACTTGTTCACCGCGCCCGTCAAGCCGTCGAGCGGTGACGGCGTGCGACCGTAGCGCGCACGGAGCGGCCACATGAGCCCGCGCTCGTGCACCTGCTCGCAGAGCCATTCGACGAGGCGGCTCTTGCCGACGCCTGCTTCGCCGATGAGCGCGATCATCCGGTGGGTCGTGCCGATGCCTGAGCAGAGGGCCCCGACCGTGTCCATCAGCTCGCGGCGCTCTTCCTCGCGCGCGACCATGGGCGACGGACGAAGTGAGAGCAGACCCGGCGCAAGCGAGCGCGCCGCCGCGATGGCCTTGCCCACATCCACCGGCGTGGACGACGGCGCGGGCGGAAGCGACGGCATGCTTGCCACCGTCTCTTCCATCGTGGGAGCCTCGGCCGGACGGAACAGCGACCACGCGCGGCGCGCGTCTGCAGCGAGATCGAAGCGGTGCCACGGCTTCTTCGCGAGCAGTCGCTGCACATATTGAGCGACCGCGGGCGGGACCCCGGGACCAAGCACCGGCAGCGGTACGGGCGTCCGCTTGTGCGCACGCAGGACCTCCTGGGCGGTGCCCTCGAAGACCTCCTTGCCCGTCATCACGCGGTACATGATGCAGCCGAGCGCGTAGAGATCCGTCGCCGGGCCGACGTGCGCGGCGAGCTTCCGGATCTGCTCTGGCGCGACCCAACCCACCGTGCCTGCGCCCGAGTGGACCGCGAGCTCCGGCTCGGGCGAGCCGTCGAGCCGCGAGTCATGACGAGACTCGCGAAGCCACGCGAGCCCGAGGTCGAGGATGTACGAGCGCGGGCCGCGCCCGGAGCTCGCCATGTCGAGCATGACGTTCGACGGCTTCATGTCGCCGTG
>JANXLV010000143.1 GCA_025355005.1 Myxococcales bacterium
CACCGCCACCCAAGCCCCCCACCCAAGCCCCCGCCACCCAAGCCCCCCCACCACACAACCGCTTTTCCGTAAGCATGCTTACAGGAAGAGACGCGGAGGGTGGGAGGGCTGGGGTGGCATGTGGCGTGCTGGGGTTGGGTCATGCACACCGTTGCGTTCACCATCAAGCGCGCTCATCTCCGGACCAACGAAATCTCCCGACGCTGCGTGAGGCGCTTTGGGATCACGCCCGCGCGGTACGACATGCTCAGCGCGATCGCGAGCGGCATCGGGCGGAAGCAAAGCGACCTCTGGCGCCGCTTCCACGTGTCTCGTGCGACGGTCTCGCGCATGGTCGGTGCGCTCGTGTCGTTGGGCCTGGTCGTTCGCTCGCGCACACCCGGGACCGCGTCGCGCGTCCTCAACGTGACGGAGGAGGGCCAGCGCGTGCTCGTCAATGCCCTTGATGGCTGCCATCGGCCGATGTGTCTCCTCTTCGAGTCGCTCTACCCGAAGGTTCGCCGGCGGCTCGATCGTGCGCTCCGCGTCGTCGCTCTCAACGACACGATCGACGCGGTCGCGAGGGCGTTCGGCGACCGCTCTCGGTTTTCATACCCGTACAGCCATCCCCACGACCTGCTGCCGCCGGATCTCGACTGGTATTGACGCCGCTCGCGGATCGAGTCCCGACGATACGACCGGAGGTCAGGGGCCCCAGAAGGGCGGTGCGGCGAACATGCCTCCGCCCGCCGGCGTCGTGATCACCGGCGAGAGCGCCTGGTCTGCGTTGACGATGTCGTTCGTGAGGAAGAGCCGCGCGTTGCCCGTGCTCGTTGCTCCCACGTCACTCGTGAATGCGACGCGCGTGCTGGCGAGCGACCAGGCGATCCACTTCGCGTCGCGCCCGCTCGTCACCTTGAAGAGGCGCACGGGCGTGCTGTTCGCCTGGTTTGCGACCACGAACAGCTCGTAGTCGGCGTTCGCCGCCTGATAATCCGCCACGAACGCGATCTTGGCGCCGTCTGGCGAGAACACCATTGGCTTCGCGAAGTCCGGGTTCGGCGTCAGATTGGCTGCATTATACACGTAACCTGCCGGCAGGATGGCAGTCGTCGCGCCGCCTCCCGCGGGCAGCGTGTAGAGGGCGTAGGGGTATGCGCCCGCCGCGTCCGTGATGGAGGCGACCAGCGTGTTGCCGTCCGGCGAGATGCCGAAGCTGCCGACTTGCTCCGCATTCGTGAGCGTGCCCGTGACCACGCTCTTTCCCGCGCCGACGGTGGCCTGGTACAGGTGGAACGCGCTGGGCGCGCCGTCAGTGCCGAGGCTGGCCGTGAAGTAGAGTCGGCCGCCGGCGTCCCACGCGAGGGGATTCACCACGCCCACGGGACCGCCGTTCGGGACGCCCGCCTCCGCCGTGCTCACGATCTCCGTGAGCGTCGTCATGACGGTGTCGTAGATCCAGAGCTGGAACACGTTGTCCACGAGGTAGTCGCCCGTGATCGCGATGTAGCGGCTGTCCCGCGAGAATACCACCTGATCGGAGTTGAGCTTGGTCGCGGTTCCTGCGCCGCGAAGTGGGCTTATCAGGACCTGCGGCGTGCCGCCTGCAGTCGCGACGACGTACACGTCCTTGGCGCCGGCCGTGGCATCGTCGGACACGAATGCGACCTTCGTTGCGTCGGGCGAGTAGTGCGCAAGCGATACCGAGCGACCGCCGTTCTTCAGCCCGACGAGCAGGCCCGCGCCGGACCCGTCTGCGCTCGCCGTGCGGAGATCGTAGCGGCCCTTCACGGTGGCATCCGACGCGTAGACGATCTTCGCGCCATTCGATGCGACGTCGAACGCCGTCACGTCGACGCCGCCGAGCGGGAGGACGTTCTCCACCACCGTCGGGAACACCAGCCGCCCCGCGTTGCTCACGCCGTTCGACACGAAGCGGCCGTAGTGGAACAGCTGCCCGGTGAGGCCCGACGCGTCGGGGACGTTGCCCGCCGTGGCGTCGATGACCACGAGGCCTGCATCGCCCGAGTCCACGGCGAACACGGTTCCGTCCATCGCCTGACCGCTGTCGCTCTCGGTGCCCGCATCATCGAAGCTGCTGCCGTCCACGCCGGACACGCTCGCGTCCTCTGCCTGCGCACCGGAGTCGGTGTCGTTTCCGCCGGGGGTCGTGGAGTCGTCGCTGCACGCATAGGCGAAGGCCGAGACCGAGACGGCCAGAAAGACGATGATGCTGCGTTTCATGCGGGGTCTCATACCGCGACGGAAGACGGATTTCTATGGTGGAAATAGTGCTAGCGTGGGCCCGTTTTGCGGGAGAAATTGCGGCAAATCTGGAGGCTGGTCGCGTTTCCGCCAGTCACGGGGGCACTTTACCTGCTCGTCCTGGCCGGGCGCGCGGGCTCCCGCTCGGACGCCGACGACACGGACATCGGCGGCGGCGCGCGCGCGGACGCGGTCCACGCCTTTATCGAGAAGCGCTACGCAGCGGATGTTCGCAAGGTCGCTGTCGCCATCTCCGCGACCGCGCTGGCGATCGGGATCGGCCTCGGGCTCCTCGCATGGCTGCTCCTCTGGCTCAGGAACCGGCCGCGCAAGACACCGTGGGGCCGCACGCTGGAGTCACTCGCGCTCGTCGCGCTGCTGCACGCGTCGTTCTTCGCCTACGGGATGGCCAAGGCACCGCAGCTCTACGCCGCCAAGTTCTACGCGCAGGGCGGCCTGCTGCGGCTCGCGCAGGTCCTCGCCACGGACACGTTCGGTCGCACCGGCGTCGTGGTCGTCAGCGTGTTGCTCGCGCTCGTCTACGTGTCTCCCTCGCTCTTCTCTCGCCTGCGTGCGCTCATCAGCTCCGTGAAAGGGCGCCTCGTGCGCGCACCCTCTGCCACTGCCAGCATGGCGCTCGCTCTCGTGGGCGGCGCATCGTGGCTCGGGCTGTCGGATGGACGCGTGGCGGAGCTCGCGCCCATGACCGCTGCCCTCGACGTGCGGCCCGCGCACGCAGCCGGCGAGAAGCGGCGGCCCAACGTGCTCATCCTCGCCGCGGACTCGCTCCGGAACGATCACGTCACGCCGCGTACCATGCCGAACCTCACGCGCTACGCAGACAACTCGGCCCGGTTCACGCGCGCGTACGTGTCGCTGCCGCGTACATTCTCGTCGTGGGTGACGCTGCTCACGGGGCGCTACGCCTACCATCACGGCGTCCGCTCCATGTTCCCGCGCTGGGAGGATCGCGCGAAGGGCATGGACGCGCTCCCCGAGCGTCTCGCGCGCGAGGGCTACCAGACGGCGGTCGTCAGCGACTACGCAGGTGACATCTTCGGCCGCGTGGACCTCGGCTTCCAGGTGACGGAGACGCCCGGCTTCGACTTTCGCACTCTGGTTCGCCAGCGCGCCATCGAGCGCGAGACGCCGCTGCTCCCGTTCCTGCACGGCCGCTTCGGACGGCGCCTCTTCCCCGTCCTGCGTGAGCTGAACGACGCCGCGGATCCGCAGATGCTCGCAGGCGACGTGACGGATGCGCTCCGCCGCATGCGCGACAATCCGTTCTTCCTCACCGTGTTCTTCTCCACGGCGCACTTTCCGTATGCCGCGCCTGCGCCCTACTACGGGAAGTTCGCGTCCGAGAAATACCGGGGAAGATACAAGTATCACAAGCCCGTGGGCCTGGCGCACGACCTGCCGCCGGACGCCGAGGACAAGGCGCAGATCCGCGCGCTCTACGCGGGCGCTACCACTGCCATCGACGACGCCATGCACTCCGTGCTGACGGAGCTTTCGCGCCTGGGCCTTGCGGACGATACGATCGTGGTGGTGACTGCGGACCACGGCGAGGCGCTCTTCGAGGACGGTCACGGACAGGGCCATGGCGATCACCTCTTCGGCGATCAAGGCACGCACGTCCCGCTCATCATCCACGATCCGCGCGCCAAGCATCACCCGCTGGTCGACGGCATCGTGCGCGACGTGGACGTGGCTCCCACGCTCTACGAGCTGCTCGGCGTTGCGCCGCCCCGAGACCTCGATGGCCTCTCGCTCGCGGGGCAAGTATCCAGGGAGGAGTCGCTCCCGCCCCGAACCGCCTTCGCGGAGAGCGAGCTCTGGTTCACCGAGGAGATCGACTCGCTGCCGCCCACCATGCGCATGCCGTATCCGGGGATCTTCGGGCTCACCGAGATCGACTCGCAGCACGGCGACGAGATCGTCCTCCGCAAGAACATGGTGGGGCTAACCACCATGGCGCGCCACCGCATGGCCAGGGCCGAGAGGTGGAAGCTGGTCTACATCCCCACGCGAGAGGGTGTAAGATACATGTTGTTTGACACGGCGAACGATCCCTCGGAGCTCACCGACGTGGCCTCGTCCTATCCGGATGTCGTGAACAGGATGAAGGCAGACCTGGTGGGATGGATGCTGCGCGAGCCCGGCTCGAAGGTCGTCTCGGGCTTCGTCTTCCCGCCCGAGGTGACGCCGTGATGATGCCGAAGATCAGGCTGCGCCCGCCGATCGTCCTCCTCGGCACCGCTGCGCTGCTGCCAGCGCTCTCGATCGTTGCGTGGGCGTACGGGGGCGGGAAGGATCACCTGCCGGACCCGCCGCGGCCTGCGACCGCCACCAGCACGTCCGGCTCTGCGTTTGCGCCTGCGGGCTCCGCGAAGGCGCCGAAGACAGGGCCCGCGCAGGCGGGTACGGTCTACGTGCAGGCGATGCGCCTCGTGGAAAAGATGCAGGATGCACGCATCGACACGAAGGCGCTGCCAGCAGGGCGCGCCGTGCTCGGTCAGCACTGGCGGAAGATGCGGGCGCCGTGGTTCTCGATCCCGGCGACGGACGCGGGCAGGCTCGTCACGTCGATCGCGCTGCGCACCAGCGAGACGGAGACACAGTGGGCCGCGCCGACCGGCGGTGGCAACGCGTGGAAGCCAGAGGCGCGCGTCTGGAACATGAACGAGGGCAGCTACGATCAGCGCGAGGCGATCGCCACGCCCACGCCAAGCACCGTCACGTTCCACCTCGAGCTTCCAGCAAGCGCGCTCTTCTCGTTCACGCCAGGCAGCGTGAACTCCAACGGCGAGATCGCCGTGATGTCCGTCTTCGTGACCGACGCCCACAGCACCCGCAAGAAGGTGGGCGGCGCGCAGCTCATGCCTGCGCTCGCAGGCAAGTGGGGTGAAGAGACGCGGATCGATCTGTCGGCGTACGCAGGGCAGACCGTCGACCTCGAGCTCCTCACGGAGGCGCCGGCAAAGCGCGATGGCGAGACCGTCGCCACGCTCGTTGGCCTCTGGGGCAACCCCGTCATCCTGAAGAAGGAGATCCCGAAGGTCGCGTACAACGTGCTGTTCGTCGTTGTCGACGCGCTGCGGCCAGACGTGCTCGCAAGCTTTCACGAACAGGACGACGACGACAAGAAGGCCCACGCAAATCGCCCTCCGCTGGAGGCGCAGCTTCCCAAGGTGCCTGGCCTCATGCCCGTGCTCGACGACCTCGCGAAGAAGAGCGTCATCTTCACGCACGCGTACTCCGGCGGCGCGTGGACGCGGCCCGGCACGCTCGCGATGCTCGCCGGCGCGCGCTCCTCGGAGCTCGGCATCTCGACCTTGCCCTGGGTCTTGCCAGACCAGGAGGTGTCTCGCTTCTACGCGAGCAAGCCGCCGCTGTTGCCCGTGCTCATGCGTGGAGAGGGCGTCACCACGCGCGCGTTCGTGAACAACTACTTCATGGTGGGCTACGCGCCCGTCGGCATGGACATGGGCTTCGAGCGCGTGGACGACCATCGCTACCGCGCGCGCGACACCGAGGAGATCACGAAGGACGCCGTCGCGTGGCTCAAGGCGAACGCCGACACGCGCTTCTTCACGTTCGTGAACTACAACTCTCCGCACGAGCCGTGGGAGCCGCCGCAGAAGATGCAGAAGCGCGTCCCCGCCGCGCCCGACGGCCCCGAGGACCGCATCAGCCGCCTCTACATGGCGGAAGCCGGCAAGGACGACGAGGCGATCGGCACGCTGCTGAAGACGCTCGACGACCTCCAGATCGCAGACCACACGATCATCGTTGTCACCGCCGACCACGGCGAGACCCTGTCCGCCGCGCACACGGGCATCGGCCTCGACAAGATGCAGATCCGCTACCACCACGCGGCCTCGAACTACGAGGAGACCACGAAGGTCCCCATCCTCATCCGCGCACCGGGACTCTTGCCCGAGGGCGTGCGCGTGTCGGACCGCATCCGCAACGTAGACATCGCGCCGACGCTCCTCGAGCTGCTCCGCGTGGACGGCGGCGCCTCCGCCGCGCGCATGACGGGCCGCAGCCTCGTGCCGCTCGCGAAGGGCCAGAAGGACGCGGATCCGCGCCTGGTGATCAGCGAGGGCCGCGGCTCGCGCGGCATCATCTGGGATCACTACCGACTCATCCTGCGCGAGAACCAGAACGTCGCGGGCGGTGAGAAGGCAGAGGAGCTCTTCGACCTCGCGGACGATCCGGGCGAGCGCAACAACATCGCGCCGCGCTCACGCGAGATCGTCCAGGAGCTCCGCGCGCGCTTCGACGCCGCGCAGAAGAACGTGCCTGTGGCCGGCTCGAAGGAGGCAAAGGGCGAAGGCCCGAAGGCGCCCGCGGACGACACCGGCGCGGTGCACCTGCGCTTTGCGGGCGGCGGTGCGCCGCATCGCATCTCCGGAAAGGTGACGACCACCGGACGCCTCGTCGCTACGGCCGTCGGCGCCGATCCGAGCTCACTCAAATCGACCGAGCACGACGTGGAGATCGCGTTCGTGACGGCGCAGGACACGGCCATCGGTTTCGACCTCGCGGTGACGCCACCGCAAGCGCCGCTGACGTGGCAGCTCTATCTGGACGACGCGCCGTTCGTGGACGCGCGCGTGTTCGCTGGGCCGTATGGCCTCGTCGCGAAGGACATGGTGCTAGGCATCGGCACCGAGGACGCGCGCGCGCGTGCCCAGGCCGACGACATGCCGCTCATCGATCCACGCCGCGATTTCGGCCTCTTCGTCACGCGCGAGAAGAAGGGCAGCACGAACCTCTCCGGCCGCGACGAGCTCACGGGAGAAGGCGCCGAAGAAATGAATCGCCTCCTACGAGAGTGGGGTTACGCCAAGTAGGGCGCGCGGAGGTCGATCATCTCGCCGAGGCCGGCGTTGCTCCCTGCGCGCGGTGCTCACGGCCAAGAGGCCGCTGCGCTCCGTGCTCGGTCGCGCCTTGGCCTCGACGAGAGCATCGACCTCCGCGCACCCTACTTGCTGCAGGTAATGTCAGTCGCCGCCGGCGTCCGTCGGGCCGTCGACCACGACGATCGCGCCGACCATGGAGCCGTGAACGGCGCACTCGAAGGGGAACGCGCCCTTGGTGGTGAAGGTGATCGTGACCGACGGGGCGCCTGCGGTGCCTGAATCGATGGCGCCGGCGCTGCCGATGGGGTTGGGCATGTCGCCCCCGGCGGATGCGACGAGAGGGTGCGTCCCGAAATCCAGCGGCATGGCGACCCACGTGACCGTCGAGCCGACGGAGATCTTGCTGCAGTGGTCGGGCTGGGAGGTGATGTTGAACGCCCAGGTGAGGTTCACGTTCGTGTCGCCGCGATGATCGATGTAGCTGACGCAGTCGGCCAGCATCGGCCCGGCCTCGGTGCCCGTGCCGCTGTCCACAATGCCTGTATCTTGCACGTTTGCGTCTTTGCCGCTGTCTGCGACCGTGCCGCCGTCCGTTGCTGTGGTGCCTAGACCGGAGTCACGGTTCGCCAGGTTCTGCGGAGAGGCGGCGTCGCCCGTGTCACAGCCGTAGAGCGCGCCGAAGCCCAGAAGGCCCGACGCGCCCAGCGAGATGCTCGCGGCCGCGACCACGAACGCGCGTGTGGGTCTCCGCATCACGGAACGACGACGAATGCACCGGTCATGATCGAGTGATTGTCGCACTTGTAGCCGAACGTACCCGCGGTCGTGAAGGTGATGGTCACCGAGCCGCCGTCCGGCGTGCCGCTGCCCGTGATCGGGTTCGGGGTGTCGCCGCCAGAATTCAGGAGCGGGTGGCTCGTGAAGCTTCCGGTGAACTTCACCGTGTTGCCCACCTTGATCTTGGAGCAGTGGTCCGGGAGGTTTGCGACGGACGTGTCCCACACGAGGTCGACTTCGGCCTTGCCGGTGTTGTCCACATACGACGTGCAGCCGTTGAAGCCGCCATCCGCGATCACGCCGGCGTCGTCGCCGCCGCCGCCAGAGTCCGTGCCACCGCCAGCGCCGGAGTCATCCGTTGCGGGGTGCGTGTTGATGCCGGAATCGGTGCCGGTGTTGTTCGTCGTGGTGCTGCTGCTCGAACAGGCGGCCCCGAGGGCGATGGCAGAGGCGGAAACAAGGATAAAAAGCTCTCTTCTCATGCCTTGGAGGGTAGCGGAATCGCGTGATCCCCGCGAAACATTTTCGCTTTGCCCACCGCAAATGATTTTCCGAAGACGTCACGAGGGTATAGGCCTACGAGGAACCGCGCATGCGCCTCGCAACGCTCATTGGACCGGATCTCAAGCAGCTCCTGCGGGATGACCCGGACCAGGTGCGCGAGCTGCTCGACGAGCTGCATGCGGAGGACGTCGCCGACATCATCTCCGAGCTCGACCCGGACGAGGCCGCGGAGTTCCTCTCTCGCATCCCCGCCGAGGACGCCGCGCCCATCTTCGAGCGCCTCGAGGACCACGAGCAAGAGAGCATCGTCGAGCTCATGCCCTCGGAGTCGGTCGTCCAGATCGCCAGTGAGATGGCGTCCGACGATCGCGCCGACTTCTTCAGCGTGCTGCCAGAGGCCGTCGGCGACAAGCTCCTCGAGGAGCTCGAACGCGTAGACCCCGAGGCCGCGGAGGACGTCCGCGAGATCGAGAAGTGGCCGGACACGTCCGCCGGTCACCTGATGAGCCGCGGGTACGTGTTCATCGCGCCGGAGGTCTCCGTCGCCGCGGCCATCGGCGCCGTGCGCATCCACGCCGAGGACCGCTCGGAGCCCATCTACAACGTGTACGCGCTGGACGAGAAGGACACGCTCGTCGGCATCGCGTCGCTGCGCGATCTGCTGCTGGCAGATCCGTCCACCAAGCTCTCCACCATCCTGCGCACGAACGTCATCAGCGTGCCTCCGGAGATGGATCAGGAAGAGGTTGCGCGCCGAATGGCCAAGTACGACCTCAACGTCATGCCCGTGATCGACGAGCACGGCAGGATCCTCGGCGTCATCACGATCGACGACATCATCGACGTCCTCACCGCCGAGCAGACGGAAGACGCGCAGAAGATCGGCGGTGTCGAGCCGCTCGACGTACCGTACTTCCAGACCAGCTTCCTCTCCTTCATCCGCAAGCGCGGCGTCTGGCTCGTGGTCCTCTTCCTCGAGGAGTTTTTCACGCAGACCGCGCTCCGCCACTACGACCCGGTCTTCCGCGCGATCGAAGGCGCCAGCTACTACGTGCCGCTCCTCATCTCCACCGGCGGCAACTCCGGCTCGCAGTCCTCCACGCTCGTCATCCGCGGCATGGCCGTCGGCGAGATCAAACCGAAGGATTGGTGGCGCATCCTCTTCCGCGAGGCCGGGATGGGCCTCGTTCTCGGCGTGTTCCTCGGCGCCATCGGGTTCGCGCGCGTCCTCATGTACCAGGACCAGCACCTGCCTTTCGCCTTCACCATCGCGCTCACGCTCGTGGGGATCGTGATGTGCGGCTGCACTGTTGGATCCATGTTGCCGCTCATTCTCCGTCGGTGCGGCGTCGACCCTGCGACGTCGTCCACGCCCTTCATCGCAAGCCTGGTGGACGTGCTCGGCATCGTCATCTTCGTCCACGTCGCGAAGCTCATCATGGCCGCGGTGCTCGCTCACCCCGCCGTCCTGCCGCACTGCGAGTGAACGCCGTGAGCCTCCGCAGGATCGTGGTCGTGGGACTCGCTTTCGCGCTGCTGCTGCCTTCCGCTTCTGGATGCAAGCGCTCGAAGGAGGCCAAGGTGGAGGCCATCTGGGCAGGGAAGGGCGCGACGTGCGTGCGCCTCGCCGGCGGGAGCGTGCGCTGCGCAGGTCCCGGGGGCGGCGTACACGGGCAGATCGGCGCTGGCTTCCGGGAGATCCCGATGCTGAAGGACGCGACGTCCATCGCGCTCGCAGAGACGTCTGGTTGCGCGGTCGCGCCGCCTCGCCTCGTCTGCTTCGGCACACCGTTCCGCTCCACGATCGACGCGCCGTCATTCTTCGACGCCAGCGTCCTCGCCGTCTCCTCCGTCGTCGCCATGGATGATGCCGTATGCGTTCACGAGTCGGGCCTGCGGCTCCGCTGCTTCGACGCGACGGGGCATGCGGGACCGGAGCTCATGGCCACCAAGCTCGCGCCCGCGGCCGGCGGCAGCTCGTCGTGCGCCATCGCAGCCGACGGAGCCGCGCGATGCTTCGGCGAGCTCGCGGGTGTCACGTTGACGGCAAGCACCCCGCTCACGTCGCTCGCTGTCCACGCGGGGCGTGTCTGCGGCATCGCCAGCGACGCGTCCGTGGTGTGTGCCACGAAGGCAGGCCTGGACCCTCCGCGCCCCGTCAACGCGGAGACGATCGCGTTCAAGGGTGACTCGCTCTGCGTCGCACACAAGAACAAGACCATGAGCTGCGAGGAGCAGGGCCTGCTGCACACGCAGAGCGGTGTGTTCGCCGTCAAGAGCCTCTCCGGCGCGGGCGGCAACGCGTGCTTCGTGGGCCAGGAAGAGGTCGCGTTCTGCTGGGGCGAGAACGCGCGCGCGGAGCTCGGAACCCCGGAAAAAGGCCTGCGAGAGGTGCCTGCGTCGATATTCTTCCGCGAATCCGGATCCTGATATCTTCGCCGCAATGAAGCTCACGACAGCCGTGATCCTGACGGGGCTCGCCCTTGCGGCGTGCAGGCACGAAGACGCGTACGAGAAGCCGCTCACGTCCGTGAAGGTGCAGCCGCTCGAACGCCAGCAGGCGCAGGCGGCGTCGCGCTACTCGGCCAGCGTGGAGCCGTTCGCGAAGGTGGACCTGGCATTCAAGGTGGGCGGCTACCTCCGCGACATCGCGCAGGCGAAGGGCGTGGATGGACAGATGCGGACCATCCAGGAGGGCGACTCCGTCTCGAAGGGCGCCGTGCTCGCGAACGTGCGCGAGGGCGACTACCTGCAGCGCGTCGCCGGCGCGAAGGCCGTCCTTGCGGAGGCCACTGCCGTGCGCGAGCAGCTGAAGCTCGAGGCGGAGCGCACGCAGAAGCTCGTCACGTCCGGCAGCCTCGCGCAGTCCACCCTGGATCAGATGAAGGCGCAGCTGGACGCGGCGAACGCGCGCGTGGACGCAGCCAATGCGCAGCTGACGGAGGCGCAGAACGCAGTGGGCGACACCGCGCTCCGCACGCCGATCGAGGGCGTCGTGTTGAAGCGCGGCGTGGAGGTGGGCTCGCTGGTCGCGCCAGGCGCCGTTGGGTTCGTCATCGCCGACACGCGCTCCGTGAAGGCGGTCTTCGGCGTTCCGGACGTGATGCTCGAGAAGCTCAAGCTGGGCAGCGAGATGGACATCACGAGCGAGGCCGCGCCGGGCGTCCTCTTCAAGGGACGCATCACGCGCGTCTCTCCCTCCGCCGACCTGAAGAGCCGCGTGTTCGAGGTTGAGACCACGATCCCGAACGGCAAGCAGGCGCTCAAGACGGGCATGATCGCCGCGCTGAAGGTCACGGACGGAAATGCAGCCGCGCCCGCCGCCGTGGTCCCGCTCTCGTCCGTGATCCGCTCCGCGAAGAATCCGAGCGGGTTCGCCGTCTTCGTGGTGACCGACGAGGGCGGCAAGCAGGTCGCGCACACGCGTGACGTCGAGCTCGGCGATCCGCTCGGCAACCGCATCCTCGTGATCGGCGGGCTCGGCTCCGGGGACAAGGTGGTGGTGCGCGGCGCCACGCTCATCTCCGAGGGTGAGCAGGTCCAGGTGATCCAGTAATGGCTCACCAGTCCGACGAAGAGATCATCGCCAAGACCCACAACACCGCGCGCTTCTTCACGGAGACGCGGCACGTGGCCTGGGTGCTGCTGGTCGCCACGATCCTGTGGGGCGCATTCTCCTACTGGCGCATGCCAAAGCGAAAGGATCCCGTCATCCCGATTCGCTTCGCCGTCGCGACCTGCACGTGGCCCGGCGCGCCCGCGGAGAAGATCGAGGAGCTCGTCACGCGCCGGATGGAGCTCAAGATCGCCGAGAATTCCAAGGTAGAACGCATCGAGTCCGTGACGCGCAGCTCCGTGGCCGTGGTGTACGTGACGCTCGAGGAGGGCACCACGGACGTCGGCAAGGAGTTCGACGACATCAAGATGAAGCTGGATGGCGTGCGCAACCTGCCGCAGGGCGCGGGCCCGGTGAACTTCATCAAGGACTTTGGCGACACGGCCACGCTCATGCTGACGCTCACCACGCCGAAGGTGAGCGACGTGGAGATCGCCCTGCGTGCGCGGTCGATCAAGCGGGCCATCGAGGAAGCGCGCTCGCACATCCCGCCGGAGCTCGCGACCCACCGCGCCACCATGGTGGTGCCGTATCCGCAAACGATGAACGCGACCACGCTTCATCAGCTGGGTCCGCTCATCCAGAAGTTCCTGACCGATCAGAAATTCGCGACCGACGTGCGGCTCTTCGAGGGGCCAGGATTCCTGGCGATCGACGCCCAGACCGAGGCGAGCGATCTGCAGATCATCGGCTTCGTGCGCAACTTCGTGTCCACCCAGCTCCGCGAGGACGAGCTGTCGCCAGACATCTGGTTCCCGCCGCCGATCATCCACGACCCCGCAGAGACCGAGGCCAAGCTCACGCTCTCCGCGGGCGTTCGATACAGCTACGACCAGCTGGACTCCTTCTCGGATCGCATCCAGCGCGCGCTGCAGGCAGTCCCGCAGGTCGCGAAGGTCACGCGCACCGGTGTACGCGAGGAGCGCGTCTACCTGTCGTACTCGCAGGAGCGGCTCGCGGCCTACGGCGTGCAGACCACGCAGCTCGCGAACATCCTGGGCGCGCGCAACATCATGATCCCCGGCGGCGTGCTGGAGGTGGACGGGAAGAACCTCACCATCCAGCCCACGGGAGAGTTCCGAAGCGACAAGGAGATCGGCGATCTGGTCATTGGCGCATCGCCATCGGGCTCGCCCGTCTACCTGCGCGACGCCATGAACGTGAGCCGCGAGTTCGAGAACCCGGCGCGCTTCCTGAATTTCTATCTGTGGAAGGACAAGAACGGCATTCCACGCCGCTCGCGCGCGGTCACGCTCGCCGTGACCATGCGCCAGGGCGAGCAGACGCAGAACTTCGGAAAAGCCGTGAACAAGGCCCTCGCCGACGTGGGCGAGCTGCTCCCCGAGGACCTCATCATCGCGCGCACGAGCGATCAGCCGCAGCAGGTGAGCGAGAACGTCGAGCTCTTCATGCGCAGCCTCTACGAGGCGATCATCCTGGTCGTCCTTGTCGCGTTCATCGGCTTCTGGGAGTGGCGCTCCGCGCTGGTCATGGCGCTGTGCATCCCGCTCACGCTGGCCATGACGTTCGGGTTCATGCACATCCTGGGCATCGACGTGCAGCAGGTGTCGATCGCGTCGCTCATCATCGCCCTCGGGCTCCTCGTGGACGATCCAGTGGTCGCGGGCGACGCGATCAAGCGCGAGCTGGGCGCGGGAAAGCTCCGTGTGGTCGCCGCGTGGCTCGGTCCCACCAAGCTGGCCACGGCGATCCTGTTCGCGACGATCACGAACATCGTCGCGTACCTGCCGTTCCTCACGCTCACGGGTGACGTCGGCAAGTTCATCTACACGTTGCCGGTGGTGCTCACGTGCTCGCTCGTGGCGTCGCGCCTCGTGTCGATGACCTTCATTCCATTGCTTGGATACTACATCCTTCGCGCGCCGAAGCGCCCGGACCCCACGCCCGAAGAGCGGCGAACCAAGGGGTTTTCGAAGCACTATTACCGCGTCGTGGGCTGGGCGATCGATCACCGGTGGAAGGTCATCATCGCGTCGCTCGTGCTGCTCGTCTCCATGTTCGGCATGGCGTCCAAGCTGAAGGACAGCTTCTTCCCGAAGGATCTCTCCTACCTCTCCTACGTGGACGTGTGGCTGCCGGAGGACGCGCCGCTATCCGCCACGAACGAGGTGACCATGAAGGTCGAACAGGTCATTCGCGACGTCACCGCCGAGTACGGAAAGACCCACCCGGACGAGGAAGGCAAGCCGCGCGATCTCTTGCAGTCGCTCACGACGTTCGTCGGCGGCGGCGGCCCGCGCTTCTGGTTCTCCGTCAGCCCGGAGCTGCAGCAGCTGAACTACGCGCAGGTCATCATCCAGGTGAAGGACAAGCACGACACCGGGCATCTCGTTGCCCCATTGCAGCACGCGCTGTCGCAGATCCCCGGCGCACGCATCGACGTCCGCCAGCTCGAGAACGGGAAGCCCGTCGGTGTGCCCGTGTCACTGCGCATCTCCGGCGACGACATCCCGCGGCTGCGTGAGCTCGCGAACAAGGCCAAGGAGGTCTATCGCTCCGTGCCGGACTGCGATCGTGTTCGCGACGACTGGGGGTCGGAGAGCTTCGCGATCAAGCTCGCGATCGACCCGGACCGCGCGAGCCTTGCCGGCGTGACCAACTACGACGTCGCGCTCTCGTCCGCCGCTGGCCTCAACGGCATCACCGTCGGCTCACTACACGAGGGCGACAAGCAGATCCCGATCATCGCGCGTCTTCGCGGCCTGGAGCGCGGCCAGCTGAGCGACGTCGGCAATCTGTACATCTACTCCGCCTCATCGCCGCAGAAGGTCCCGCTGCGGCAGGTGTCGACGGTGGAGTACGGCATGGGCATCGAGAAGATCCGGCGACGCGATCACATGCGCACCATCACGGTGTCGGCGTTCCCCGTGCCCGGGAAGCTCCCGTCCGAGGTGATGAAGGAAGCCCATCCGAAGATCGACGCGCTCATCAAGAGCGTGCCTCCCGGCTACAAGATCGAGATCGGCGGCGAGGAGGAGGAGCAGAAGAAGGGGTTCCTGCAGCTCGCGATCGTGCTCGTGCTCAGCGTGGTGGGCATCTACATCGCGCTGGTGTTGCAGTTCAAGAATGCGGTGAAGCCGCTAATCGTGTTCGCCGCCATTCCGTACGGCATCGGCGCGGCGGTCGCGTCGCTCTCCGTGATGGGCGCGCCGTTCGGGTTCATCGCGTTCCTGGCGATCATCAGCCTCATCGGCGTGATCGTGAGCCACGTCATCGTGCTCTTCGATCACATCGAGGAATGCCACGAGAAGGGAGAGCCCCTCCGCG
>JANXLV010000194.1 GCA_025355005.1 Myxococcales bacterium
TCCTTGGAATCACCTGCCCCCTGTTCTCCCTCCGCTCGGAAGACGACTGGGGAAAGGGCCAGATCAGCGACCTCCTCGCGCTCGGAAAGCTCGCGAAGGCCGCGGGCGCTCGTCTCATCCAGATCCTCCCGCCGCACGAGCTCACGGAGAACGAGTCCAGCCCGTACGGCGCCATGACGGCGTTCGCCCTGGACCCCACCTACATCACGCTCGCGCGCGTCCCGGATCTCGCCGGTCGGATCTCGGGCGACCTGACCGCCGAGAGCAAGCGCCTCGCAGCACTTCCCACGGTCGACTACGCCGGTGTGCTCGCGTGCAAGCGGAAGGCGCTCGCATCCGCGTTCGACACCTTCCTCAACGATGAATGGCAGAAGAAGACGGCCCGCGCCGACGCCCTCGTTCGTTTCTCCGAACGCGAGCCATGGGTGTTCGACTACGCGCTCTACGCCGTGCTGCGCGACAGCCACAATGGCTGGGGCTTCTCCACCTGGCCGGACAAGGAGCGCCTGCGCGACGCGAGTGTCCTCGCCATGGGCAAGCCGCTGCAAGCGAGCACGCCGTTCGATCGCGCGGTGCTCGCGCGCGTCTACACGCAGTGGCTCGCGTTCACCGAGTGGCAAGAGGTGAAGAAGGAGCTCGGCGCGCAGGGAATCGCGCTCATGGGCGATCTACCCTTCATCGTTGGCACCGAAAGCGCGGACGTGTGGTCCATGCCCACGTCGTTCGATGCGACGGTGTCCCTCGGGGCGCCGCCCGACGACTTCTCCGCGGACGGCCAGGACTGGGGCCTGCCCGCGTACACGGCCGACGAGCTCTCGCACCTCTCGTGGCTCGGCGCGCGCTCCCACCATGCGTCGCGCCTGTATGACGCGTTCCGGATCGATCACGTGGTCGGCTTCTTCCGTCAGTGGGTGAAGCCGCACGAGACGAAGAAGGGCGAGTTCCGCCCCAGCATGGACGTGCAACAGGCGAAGCTCGGTGCGAACATCCTTGCCGGCGTGAAGAAGTCCGCGGGCGCCGCGCGCGTGATCGCGGAGGACCTGGGCGTCATTCCACCGTTCGTGCGCACCACGCTTACGGACCTCGACATCCCTGGCTACAAGGTCGTGCCGTGGGAGAAGGACGCGCGTCAGATGGTGCGCTCGCCCGAGGAGTACCCGGAGCTCTCCGTGGCCACGTTCGGCACGCACGACACCGCGCCGATCACTTCATGGTGGGCGGAGCTCCAGCCTTGGGAGCGCGAGCAGATCGGCGTGCACGCGGGGATGCGCCCGGATGCGCCAGAAGAAGAGCGTCACGTGAAGCTGTCGCGCATGCTGCTCTCTTCGCCGGCGTCGATCGCGCTGCTCCAGATCCAGGAGATCATCGGTGACGGTGACCGCGTCAACCTCCCCGGGTCGGTGGGCCCCGACAACTGGACGTATCGGATCGCGCAGCCGGTGGATGAATTGCTGCAAAATACACGCATCGCCGACCGCGTTCAGGCCGTGCGCGAGGCGTCGGAGAAGAGCGGGCGCGCTTCATGAGCCGCGTTCGCGCGGCCGTGCCGGCATGGCCCGGAAAGCCGTTCCCGCTGGGCGCAAAGTACGACGGCGCGGGCGTGAACTTTGCGCTCTTCTCGGAGCACGCGGGCGCCGTGTGGGTGTGCCTCTTCGACGAAGAGGGCGAGGAGACACGCGTCCTTCTCGCGGAACGGACGGCGCAGGTGTTCCACGCGTACGTGCCGGGCCTCAAGCCCGGTCAGCGCTACGGGTTTCGCGTCGACGGACCGTACGATCCCGCGAACGGGCATCGCTTCAACGCCCACAAGCTCCTGGTCGATCCGTATGCGCGCGCGCTCGTGGGGCGCGTGGATTATCGCGCACCCGTGTTCGGCTTCGATCGCAAGCAAGGCGAGCTCGTGATGGACGCTGGTGACAGCGCGCCCGGCGTACCGAAGAGCATCGTCGTATCGGAGGAGTTCGACTGGACGGGCGACCGCGCGCCGGACGTGCCCTGGTCCGACGTCGTCGTCTACGAGGCGCACGTGAAGGGCTTCTCCATGGCGAACCCGGACGTGCCGTCGCACCTCCGCGGAACGTACCTGGGGCTCTGCCATCCGGCTTCCATCGCGCACCTCACGGCGCTCGGCATCACCACCGTGGAGCTCCTGCCGGTGCACGAGCACGTGGACGAGCCCGAGCTCTTCGCGCGCGGCATGCAGAACTACTGGGGCTACAGCACGCTCGGCTTCTTCGCGCCGGATCAGCGCTTCGCGAGCGTCCCTGGTGAGCAGGTGCGCGAGTTCCGCGAGATGGTGAAGAAGCTCCACGCCGCTGGCATCGAAGTCGTGCTCGACGTGGTCTACAACCACACGGGCGAAGGCGGCGCGAACGGCCCCACGCTCTCGCTGCGCGGCATCGACAACCGCACGTACTACCGGCTGCAGAAGGACAACCTACGCCTCTACGAAGACTTCACGGGCTGCGGAAACAGCCTGAACGTGAACCACCCCGACACGCTGCGCCTCATCATGGACTCGCTGCGCTACTGGGTGACGGAGATGCACGTCGACGGCTTCCGCTTCGACCTCGCGTCCACGCTCGCGCGCGACGGCGGACCCACATCGGGCGGCGTCGACAAGCTCAGCTCGTTCTTCGACATCATCCATCAGGACCCCGTGCTGTCCGCGGTGAAGCTCATCGCCGAGCCGTGGGACCTCGGCGAGGGCGGCTATCAGGTCGGTAATTTCCCCGTCTTGTGGCGCGAGTGGAACGGCAAGTATCGCGACTGCGTGCGCCGCTTCTGGCTCGGTGAGCGCGGCAAGGTCTCCGAGATGGGGTATCGCCTCACCGGCTCGAGCGATCTCTACAACAACAGTGGCCGTCACCCGCAGGCCAGCATCAACTTCATCACGGCGCACGACGGCTTCACGCTCCTCGACTGGGCGAGCTACGAGAGGAAGCACAACGAGGCCAACGGCGAGAACAACCGCGACGGCATGGACGACAACGCGAGCGCGAACCACGGCGTGGAAGGCAAGACGCCGGACGCTCCGATCCAGGCCCTGCGCTTCCGCCAGGTGCGCAACATGCTCACCACGCTGCTGCTCTCTCAAGGGGTCCCCATGATCACCGCCGGTGACGAGATGGGGAAGACCCAGGGCGGCAACAACAACGCCTACGTCCAGGACAACGCGACGGGGTGGGTTCACTGGGATCTGGATCAGGCCGAGCGCACGCTGCTCACGTTCACCCGAAGGCTGGTCGCGCTGCGGGCGGAGCATCCGGTGTTCCGTCGTCCCAGCTTCTTGCGCGGTGAGCCGGCAGGCGGAAGCCGTCTGAAGGACATCGCCTGGTTCACACCCGACGGACACGAGATGACGGGTGCCGACTGGTCGAGCCCGCGCTCTGCGGCGGTCGGGCTCTTGCTCTCTGGCGATGCGCTTGGCTTCCGCGACGAGCGGGGTGTTCCCGTCATCGACGACACGTTCTTCCTGGTCTTCAACGCCAGCGCAGAGGACGTGGTGTTCGTCGTGCCCTCCGAGGTGTGGGCGGAGGCGTGGAAGCGAATGCTCGACACGAACGCGCCGGATGGCTCATGCGAGGGCCGCGTGGCTGCGGGTGAGCGCCTCACGGTTACCGCTCGCTCTGCATGCGTGCTCATGCGCATCACGCCCGAGCGCGGCTCGTGGCGGCCCATGCCGGCAGCCGCGCCCGTGTCTCTATCCTGAGCGGTCCCTCTATCCTGAGCGGTCTCAGCGCGCGCGGGTGACGACGCGAACGGCCTGCGACAGGACCGCGTCGCGCGAGCCGATCGGGGAGGCGAGGGCGGCGAGGGCGCTCGGGGTGCGCTCGAACGAGACGTCGACCGCGTCGCCGTCCTTCGGAGCGTAGGCGCCGTCGACCTCCTGCGTGAGGTTGCCCATCGTGCCGCCGAACGCGGTGAACGACGCCGTCTTGGGGCAGCCCGCGACGCGGCACTCGGTGGTCTCGAGCTGCATCTCGGTGTGGAAGAGGCCGGCGGCGCTCACGGTGCGGGTCGCCTTCACCGTGGCCGTAGCGTGACCGCGGTATTGTGCGTCGCTTGCGTGAGCGCTCGCGACGGAGCCGGAGACCTGCGGGACCGACGCGATCGCGAAGGCCGCGAGCGAGACGAACACGCCGGCGCGACGCGCGCTGAGCCGGTTTCCGAGGCTCCTGCGGCGAAGGACCACGTACGCGAGAAGGCCCAGGCCCACCGCGAACGCCATCGTGCCTGCCTTCGACGACGGCTTGACGGGAGAGACAGTCGACTCACCGCCGCATCCCCCCGCCGCCTGCATGTTGGAGCCATAGAGCTTCGAGAGGCCCTGGAAGTCGTCCGTCTGTGGCGCCCGCAGCGAAGCATCGTTCGGCGCGGTGTAGCGGTACATCAGCGCGGTGCCGTTCGCGTACTCGTCGTTCATGCCGAGCGAGTGACCGGTCTCGTGCGCGAGGACGTGCACGAGATCGTAGACGGCGGCCTCCGAGTAGTTGCCCTGGTCGGGCGCATCGCCGTGGCTCTGGCCGTCGGTCACGCCCGCATTGGCGGTGTGCGTGCCCGTGACGGAAGAGGGAAGGACCTGGAACTGGTACTTGCCGTTGATGACGACGTCCGCGTCGAGCACCTTGCCGGTCTGGTTGTCGTACGTGAGGACGGTGATCGCGAGCGCCTTGCCTGCGGGCGCGTAGCCACCGGGGACGAAGAAGACACCGTTCTGGTTGTCGAAGCCCGGCGCCGCAGGAATGACCGCCGCGCTGTCGTGCAGGGTCGGCGCGCCCTCGTGACCGCCCCACGCATCGAACGCGGTCTTGATCGCATCGCGCGATCCCGTGATCGCATCGACCGAGTCGTTGACGCCGAACTGCACGCCGTCCGACTCCCAGTGCACGAGCGAACCGTTCGGCGTGTGCTTCACGTCGTACGCTGACGCCGTCGACGACGCCCCAGCCAGGAGCACGGACAGCACGCTGAAAGCGGCGACTCCGGCGAAACTGGGGCTGTGGAAAGACCGTCTGCTCACGGTACCGTTGTACGGCGGAACACAAACGTCTCCGACCCATTTCAACAGTCCGATTCAAAATAAGTGCGAGCGATTACAACAAGTTCCCACGTTGTCTCACACAGGTCTCAGAAATGCCAATGGTGCTGTAATGGGCCTCCCTGTGCCGCGGGCGCTGCGTGGCGCACAAAGTGTCACCAATACGCGGCCTTGCCCGCGTCGACGTCACAAGCCATCCACCCCCAACCTGAAGACCTCAACGTGGAGGTGAAGGGCGACGAGAAGGGAGGTGTGCGATGCGAGCGAACGAGGAAAAGAGTCGAGCCGCACAAGAGCGAAGGTCCGCGCCACCGCGGGCGTCGAAATCGACGTGGTCGAGGTCGAGGTCGAGGTCGAGGTCGAAGTCGAGGTCGAGGTCGAAGTCGTCGTCGAAGTCGAGGTCGTCGTCGAAGTCGAGGGACCGGTTTGTGGGCTTTGCGGATTTCGCTCGCGGACTCGTGGTCGCTCCTTTCCGTCGACCAGCGTGGCATCGTGCTCGGACGCGTCAAGGCCGCGCCAGCTTCGCTGGTCGCCCTGCGGGCGAGCCTTGACCCGTCCTCCGCTCGATGCCCGCGGGTCGAACGAAAAGGAGCTCGCACATGGAGTTGAGAATCTACGGAGTGATCATCGATACGATTGGGATGCTTCGGACTGAGATGGAGGCTATTGGGCGGCGGGACGTGGACCTCGAGAGGCAGATGCGGCGCGCGGCGGCTAGCATCGCGTTGAATGCCTCGGAGGGCTCTTACTCTCGCGGGAAGAACGCGCAGCAGCGGTTTCACTCCGCGCTCGGCAGCGCGCGCGAGACCCTCGCGTGTATCGAGGTCGGCGTCGCACTGGGCTACGTGCCTTGCGTAAGAGACGAGGTCGGGGATCGCATGCGACAGATCCTCGGCACACTGACGAAGCTAACGCGCTGAGCGCACCAAGACAGACCGCGCCGTGGAGAGCGAACTCCGCGGCGCGTGGTTGATTGCGCGACGTGGCCTGTCTACTATGCAGTCCATCAAGGTAGCTAGTAGAGTGCGCAACATGCGCCGCGGACTGTCAGTTATCGTCTCGGCCGTCTCGCTGTTGTCTGGGATCGCGGCTTGCTCCAGCAAGTCGGCTGCTGCGCTTTCGCCCGAAGGGGGTGGTGACGATGGCGGCTATCTAGAAGCGGGCTCCGTGGCCTCCGCTGACTCCAGTCCGGATGCTGACTGGGCAGCGACGGATGCCGGGGGATGTTCGAATGGCCCCGAGTACACTCGTGCCGCCGCCTTCCACTACGATCCGAATGGAATGGACAAGACACTGCCTGCATGCGTGCCACATTGTCGTGCTCGACTTCACTCAGGCGGCTTCTATTCGATCGGCGGCCTGCCGAGCGGCGCCTGCAATACCGAGGGTTACTCCTGCAACATGGCGGCTTCCAGCGTCCAAACCGCAGACAGTGGGATCGAATACCTCTGCTCTGTCAGCGGCTACGAATGTGGTTGCACGCTGGGCACGTGGACCTGCGTCGTTGTTGCGCAGGGAGGCGGCCCGATCTGCGATCCACCAGCGGACTCGGGAACGGATTGAGGTAGGGCGAGTTGAAAACGATCGTGGGGACCCGGTGCCAGGCGCCGACGACGTGGCGGAGGCCGCCCTGCTGACGATGGGGTGAGGCCTCCAATGCGCGTAGAGATCCGCAGCCAACTCTACGACCGCGTGATCCTGTGGTTTCGGTTCGACCAATCGCGTTGCTGCCGGTCACCTTGCTGGCGCCGGCCAGCCGGCTGCGCGGTTTATGAACCCGTCGCTCTCCCGGAAGCCGTAGAACATCCGCCTTGTCGGCACGTAGTCCGCAACGCCGGCCGACGGCGCTCCTGGTGTGAACACCTGAAACCGCCAGTTCAGCACGTCCGCGACAATGAGCTTTCGGTCGGGTGTGACGGCAAGAAAATGTGCCCACGCGAATTGACCCGGCGTGCGGCCGGGTGCGCCGAACGCACCGACGATCTTTCCCGCAGGGTCCAGCTCGACGATCCTGTCGAAGCCACCATCCGCCATCCACACGTGTTGATCCGCGGTGATCAGGAGCCCATACGGATAGCCGATGCCGGTCCACTGTTCGAGGAACTTGCCGTCCCCGTCGAAGAGCTGGATGCGGCCGTTCTCGCGATCTCCCACGTACACGCGCCCGCCGCGGTCCACCGCCACGCTGTGGGGCAGGACGAACTGGCCGGGTGCAGAACCGTAGCGGCCCCACGCGAGAATGAAGTTCCCATCCCGGTCGAACTTCATGATGCGCGAGTTCCCGTAGCCGTCGGCCACGAAGATCTCGCCGCGCGCACCGAATGCCACGTCGGTGGGCTTGTTGAAGAGCCAGTCGGCTTCGCCGCCCATGTCTCGCTTGCCCAGCACGAGCAGCACGTGGCCGTCGGGGCTCAGCTTGAGCACGGTGTGATTGCCGTCGTCGGTGGTCCAAAGGTTGTCGTCCCGGTCGATGCGCAAGCCGTGGGGATGGTCGAAGAGGCCTTCGCCCAGGCTGCGAACGAAGCGACCGTTCTCGTCGAACTCGCTCAGCATCGGCTTCGCGCGCTGGAACAGGTAGATGTGACCGCGTGAGCTCACGGCAACGCCACTGGCTTCTCCCTGCACCCAGTCCGGCGGGTAGTGCAGAAAGCCCGGCGCAACCTGGTAGCCGAGCGCGGGGACCCGGCCCGAGGGCTCGACGATCGTGGGAGGTCCGCCCGCATCCGCCACATCACCCGAGACAGTCGCGGAAGGGTGCAGAGCGGTCGCGGACGGGGCAGGCGTACACGCAACCAGCAGCGCGGCGGAGGGGAGGAGAAACCTCAGGTGCATCGCGGGCGATTGTATCTGCTGGAGCGCGACGCGCGCGCGTCGTTCGAACGCGATGACGCTGCGCTCCGAAAGCGGCGGCGCGAAGTCGTGGACCTCCGGTCCTTTCAGGGCGAGACGCCGGACGCGCGCGGCAAGGTCTTGAATCGGATCGCGCATGCGGGAAAGCCCAGAGGAAGTGGGAAGGTAGCGTGACCCCGTCGCAAGGAGAACTCCAATGAAGAACAAGTCGGAGGCCTCGGCATTCGTGGTGCGAAAGCGGGAGTGAAGGTGCGAGCAAAAGGAGGACGGGCTCATGCCCCGTCCTTGAAGGAGCAGGCCCGGGCGATCGATAGATCGCGAACGGCCGCACGAAAACGGGTGGTACGTACGGTGACCACCGCCTCATCGCGAGACCGCGGGTCGACGTTCTTTTCCGGCCTGATCCTGACCCCGTGGGAGTACCACTTAAGCAGGGAGGCAGCGATGCGCGTCGGACTGATTGCTTGGGTGGGCGTCGCCCTCGGTGCGTGGATCGGATGCGGTGGCGCGACTGCCTCCACCATCGGTGACGGAACGGGCGACGGCGGCTCTCCAGGCTCGGGGAGCGGTTCGGCGAACGGCGGCGTCAACCCGCAGGGGGCCGGCCCCGGTGGCGACACTGCGTCGCTCAAGTGCGGCAACGCCTCGTGCGCGATCCCGGCGCAGGTTTGCTGCGTCACGCAAACGAAGGCCGGCGACGCCTATTCGTGTGAGACCGGTAGCTGCGCCGGAGTGGATAGCGGTGCTGGCGGTGCTGGCGGCGGCGGTGGCGGCGGTGGCGGCGGTGGCGGCGGTGGCGGCGGTGGTGGCGGTGGCGGTGGCGGTGGAGATACCGTCACGCTCAACTGCACGGCTCAGGCGAATTGCGCGGTAGGTTTCGTCTGCTGTCTGCACGTCCGCGATTGCTGCGGTCCAATCTCGCTCTGCGAACAGGGGACGACTTGCAACGGCGGAGCGCAGCTGTGCGACGCTACCGCTGCGCAGACTGGCTGCCCGGCGAGTGCGCCTTGCTCGAGCCGCAACATCGATGACTTCGGGCTCGCGCCCCCGTTCGCCACGTGCGGCGGCAACGGTCACTGAGACGAGAACGACGGACGAACGAAGCGATGCGACCGCGACCCACCACGATCGGGACTCTCACGGTGCTCGCTGCGGGCGCGGCGGTCCTCGTCGCGTGCGGCCTCTCCACGATAGGCACATCGACCGACGAATCGTTCGACTCGCCTGACGCCGGCACCCGTGATCAGGAATCGCCTTCTGACGGCGGTGGAATGGTCGTCGTCGAGAGTGGACAGTCGGAGGGCGGGGACGCCGCCACCACCAACCGATGCGCGAGCGGTTGCACGGCGACCTGCCCGGAAGCATGCGCGGACGCCACG
>JANXLV010000203.1 GCA_025355005.1 Myxococcales bacterium
GCGCAAAACGCAGTTAAGGCCGTCGCGTCGAAAATCGCGTCGTAGGCGCAGGTGCCACAGAAGGAAAACCATGGGCCGCCGAGGTGAGCGCAAGGAGCGGACGTGGGATCCATCGAGCGGCCTAGAGGCGTGGTGTGGTCGGTACCTCGCGTGGAAGCAGGAGCGGAACTACTCCCCTCGCACGCTGCGAGGCATCGAGGTCTACGTGCGCTACTTCATCGCGTGGTGCGAGCCGCGCGCGCTCACGCGGCCGGAGCAGATAACGAGGCCCATCCTGGAGCGCTACCAACGTCATCTCTTTGTGCATCGGAAGACGGACGGTCATCCGCTCTCGTGGCGAAGCCAGACGCAGCGGATCCGGGTGCTCCGCGGGTACTTCCGGTGGCTCGTGCGCGAGCACGTGCTCCTCTCCAATCCTGCCGCCGACCTCGACTTGCCGCGCGAGGAGAAGCGGCTGCCGCGCGCGGTCTTGAGTGCGCTGGAGATGGAGCAGGTGCTCTCGCTCGCGGACACGAGCGAGGACGTGGGCCTCCGCGACAGGGCCATCATGGAGACGCTCTACTCTACCGGCATCCGCCGGCTGGAGCTCGTGTCCTTGAAGCTGCACGACATCGACCACGAGCGAGGGACGTTGTTTGTGCGTCAGGGCAAGGGGAAGCGAGACAGGATCATCCCCATCGGCGAGCGCGCGCTCGGCTGGGTGGACAAGTACGTGCGCGAGGCGCGTCCGAAGTACGCGTGTGGCCGCGACGAAGGAGCCTTGTTTTTGGCTGAAACGGGAGACTCGCTCTCGCCGGAGTATTTGACGCATCGGATCCGCCGCGAGTACGTGGACCGCGCGGCGCTCGGCAAGCGCGGCTCGTGTCACTTGTTTCGTCACACGATGGCGACGGTGATGCTGGAGGGCGGCGCGGACGTGCGGCATGTGCAGGAGATGCTCGGCCACGCGAACCTCCGCAACACGGAGATTTACACGCACGTGTCCGTGAAGCATCTGAAGGAGGTGCACGCGAGGACGCATCCGTCGTCGTCGCTCGCGCGGAAGCAGGGTGCTCGTGAGATCGTGAAGGACGACGATGCTCGCGCGACGCTGCTCGATGCGCTCGTAGACGAAGACGACGACGCGTGAGCGTGCGGCGCGCCCGAGACCCGCATGCCCGCCCCCACGCGTCCGGGCGTCACGGATCGTGCTTGGCTCGCGTCACGTGCGGCACGTGCGGGAGCACGCTCCGCGCCGCCCTTCACCGCATCGCGCGGGGCGGCGGCGGCGAGTACGCCGGTGGGCGCTTTCGCATAACGCCGACGTTATGCGAAAGGTCCTACGTGCATCACGAGCGGCTCGGCACTACGGACTCACGCCGCATGCACGCCGCTCCCGCGCGAGCTCGCGTCAGCATGCGAACGCGGCGAGCAAGCGGACGTGCCGCCCACCGGCTTGACATAAGCGAAGCCTATGTCAACTCGCCGCCGCCGCCCCGCGCTCACTCGCGGTCCCGCCCACCGCGTGCAGAATGCATGCAGTGCTCGACGCGGAGCGCGCACCTCCCCGTGCGTCCGGGCGTCACGGGTCGTGCTCCCTAACCATCGCGTAAGCTCGCGAGCACGCCCCGCGCCGCCTTCTCCCCGCTGTGGCGCTCTCTGCCATGCGTGGCGGAGCGTCTGCCGTGCATGGCAGCCGCGAGGTCCTCGCGCGAGCGTGAAGGTGCTACAGTTTGTGTGTGAACGCGCGCGCGAAGAAACTCCGCGAAGAGGTGCTCGAGCTGCCGAAGAAGGCGCGGGCGAAGCTTGCTCACGACTTGATTTTGAGCCTCGAAGATGAGCCTCTCGAGAACCAGGAAGACGTCGACAAGGCGTGGGCAGAGGAGATCCAGCGTCGCGTGCGCGACGTGGTGGAGGGTCGCGTGAAGCTCATCCCGATGGATCAGGCGATGCGCCAGGTGCGCGCGAGCCTGAAGCGCGTGCGCGCGTCTCGAACGAGATGACCTCGTCTGCATGGCCGCTGCATCCGGAGGCGCTCACGGAGCTCCGCGACGCGGCCGAATGGTATGAAGAACGCGCCCCCGACCTCGGCGAGGAATTCATCGCGCTATTCCAGCGACACGTCGATGCCGCGAGCGGGCACCCGCAGCCCGGAACGCCGGTGCCCTACGTGCGGCGCGGGGGTGTGCGGTGGCTACTCCTCACCCCGCGCTTTCCGTACGGCATCATCCTGCTGCTCCATCCGCGCACGGTCATCGCCGTGGCGCACTTGCACCGCAAGCCTGGATACTGGCGCAAGCGACTGCCGAAACGCACGTCCGCTCGCTGAGCGCCCGACTCGGCTCCTCGGCGCACGAGCATCACGACGAGCGCCGCGCACTCTGCGCCGCGGTGCTCAGCGCGGAGCTGCACGGTGCCGAGCGCGCAGCCGCCGCGCATCTCCGCGCTCGAGCCCGTCTCGGAGAAGCACCGGCGCATCGAGAAAAACGCGGTAGAATGAACCTGTGCTCGCCGCCGCGTCCATGGAAACTCGCGTCTGGAATTTTTCTGCTGCGCGTACCGCACGCATCAGGGCGAAGCGCGTTTCAACCCCGCGAATGCGTCGGGGAAAAGTGCGTGCAGAGTGCAAGCATGCGGTGGGGTCGTGTGTTTGGACAAGCAAAGACCCACTGCGCCTGAAGGGCGGTCAGACCAACCTGTACGTGTACGTCGACTGCAATCCAACGAACCTCGTCGATCCCAGTGGGCTCGACCACACCCCCGACAGCCAGGAATGCCTTGGCTGCGCAGTGGCGGCAGGGAAAGGTGAGGTGGCCTGCTGGGAGAAGTACCCGCCGCAAAAGGACGGCGGGAATCCGGACAACGTTAAGAATCGAAACGCGTGCCGAGATCAAGTCAACGAGACACAGCGACAATGTGAGATGGACCACTGCGAACACCAGTTTGATCCCAAGGAGCGAATTTGCAGCGACCCTGCGGGTGGTGGAAAGTGACCGAACGCCGTTTCTGGCCTGGGAGACTCGTGCTTTGGTTCTGGGTGTGTCTGGGCTCTCTCAGCTGCGGTCCGGCTAGCGAGGCACCCCTCTCGCCGCCCTCGTCCATGCAGCCGCCTATCGTGGAGGCAATGGCGCGACGATATCGAACATGTCGAAGCTACGAAGACCAGGGAGTTGCAACTACGACGCGCTGGTCCGACGACGGCAGTCGGCGTAGCGGCGGTAAACTAACCTTCCACACTGCGTTCGAACGCGCCGGCGGTGGCTTCAAGTTCGAGTTTGCGAGCACGACAACTGCGCCAGTGATGGAGAGGCGCGGGGTGCTATGGCGCACAGGGCAGGACGACGGCCACGTGTGGCGGAGCGGCGAAGACCCCCAGCCTACCGACGTACTCGCGGGCGCTCATCTTCTGGCCAGTGCAACGACGGAGGTGTCCGGCCGGGTTCCTCCACTCCTGCTCAATTCGGACTGCGTGGCATTCGCTGTCCGATTCCAGTCACTGGAGGACGAGATCATCGGCGGAGTCGCCTGCGAGCACCTGAAGTGGACTCGGGGCGACCAGGTCCTTGAACTTTGGATTGGAAAGGTGGACCTTGGCCTTCGGAAGGTCCTGAGCCGAAACCATCTGCAACCCCGTGCCCTTTCACCCGACGAGTACGAGAAACAACTTCTCACGGTGCCGAACCTGACACCCGAACTTCGCGACGAGATGATTCGCGAACACGCAAAGACACCGGTGTTATCGCCTTTCACCGTCGAAGACGTAACAGAGTACTCCCCGGTCTTCGACCAGCCGGTGACGATCACCGCCTTCTCCGCCGACACAACGAGATGAGCACCGCCACCACGCTCTCGTGGGAAGGAATGCACGTTTCGGAGACGGGGCGGTGGACAAGCAAGGA